>JAZFRU010000137.1:0-2926 GCA_036445815.1 Acidobacteriota bacterium
GGTCAGAATGGGGGGATTATCTGGGTCAAAAGCGATTTGCCCGTTCACCTGACTTCCATATTCGGGGATGCAACGGTCCTGGCCAACATCCCTCCACAGCCTGCACCGGATAGCTATCAGCCCGATCTAGGTCTGGAAATATTCCAGGTGACGCCCTCCCTGGCCGTCGTCCAGCCCGAACAAGAGCAGGCCTTTGGGGTTACCGAGGCAGGAAGTGCTACCTGGAAAGTGAACGACTTGCCGGGTGGAAATGCCGAGGTCGGGATCATCACACCCGAAGGAGTCTACCAGGCTCCTCTGGTGGTGCCCGATCCACGGGTTCTGACCATTACGGCAGAGATGACCGGGCAGACTGCGGGGGCCTCGGTCGACGTTTTGGAAAAGGAGAGTCTGCTGAGCAGTTCGTCGATCGTGCAGTCGGTGGTGTTTCTGGGATCGCTGCAAAAACTCTACACGGCCGAGCTCACGGTGTTGAGTTCATCGGGCGAGGGATCCCATCCGGCGGCGCAAAACCCCGCCCAGGGAGGCGTCGACAGCGAAATTTTTGCGGTGGTGGCGGGGCAGGTCAAGACGACTTTTGCCAATTTCTCGGATGAAGAGATCTCCAAGATGATCTCCTTCAAGGCTTCCAACGGAAAAGAGTTCCTGCTCCTGGCGGCCAAGACCAGCGGCAGGATCATCCGCCTCGACCCGGCCATACAGGGAGTGAGCCGTGAAGTGGCAACGGGATTGAACCAACCGGAATCGATGGTGATTGATCCGGTGACGGGGGATCTTCTGGTGGTCGAACAGACCCAGGTGACAACCGTCGCCAAGTCGGATCTGGAGGCAGGTCTTTCAGCCCTCAGGCTGGGTGGGGGGGGAGAAAGAAGGAACCAGGGACAAGTGTTGTTTCCCACCGCTGGTGGTGACGGCATCGCGGTGGACCGTTGCACCGGTGCCATCTACATCACCAACCGGGCGACCGGGGACATTCTGGCTTTCAATCGGCGTTCGGGAGAGATTCGCACGGTCCTCTCGGGGCTCCAGGAACCCACCCGGCTGCTGGCGGTGTACCGGGGACGCGTCTCCTGTCCGGACTCCTTCCACTTGCTCGCCATTGAACGGGGTACGGATCAGATCCTGCTGGTTCTGGCCAGACAGGGGACAGCCAGACGCTGGATCTCCGCCCGTCAGAGCACCGATATCAGTTTCCTCCCGCGGGGCAATGGCTTTGTGGAGGGCGACCGCGAAGCCGTGCTCTTGACCGAGACGGTCGAGGCACAGCAAACAGAGCAGGGAACGATCTCCGCGGTCCGAACTCCTGATCTATATGAGGACCAACCGGATAATCCACCTCGAAGAGACCAGCTGGAGGAGGTTGCGCCCGAACCGGTACCCGATCCTGAGCCGGATCCCGGTCCACAACCCGACCCGGAACCCCAGGCCGATGTTGCAGTCGACCTTACTGTCGTTGATGAACAGATGATTTCGATTGATTGTGGGCCCGCTGGAACCGCCGAGTATCAGTTTTCATCGACTTCCCAGATCAGGGGCGATGTCACAAAGGGCACGGGAGCTTCTCTGGCCGGCGTGATCACCGGTTCTTCTTTTGAGTCCATCGAGGGGACGGGATTCTTTGCTGCTCCCGACGCTCTCACCTGTACTTCGGTAGGCCCTTTTGATGCGAATATCAATCAGATTGCATCGGCCACCGATGTCTCGGGAATCTGGGACTTCCGCTTCGTGACTCTGGACCGTTGCGAGGGTGGGGACGATAGCGCCGAGGGAGGACAGGGACTACTGAATATCACTCAGACCGGGGATCAGCTTTCCGGGTCAGTTCCGGATGAAGGAACGCAGTTTGTTTTCTTGCCCGATGACTGTGTTGTCCAGTGTGGCGGAGACGGAACCTGCACGGCCGCCTGTCCGTCTGACGGTTTGAGCTGTGCCCTCACCTGCGACACACCCGACTGCGGAGAGGATCTTCAAATTACCGGAACGGTCAGCCCGAATCCCGAATTGCCCCCCACTGCGAAAGTGGAATTCGACATCGTTGGGAATCAGCAACTGGCCATCGCTTGCAGTGATCCCGACGGAAGTACTCGACTGTTGAATGGTGTTATTGAGGCTCAGTTGAGCGGAACCTTCAGAGGAGGTCGTACTCCTGTTATTTCAGGATCGTTTTCGAACGTAGATGGTCAATCGTGTCAAGATACGGGCGTCTTTGGTGAAGTTATCTGCGGAGGCTTCAGTCCCGACACGGGATTTTTTGGAGTTGTCTTTACCGAGGGTGTTCCTCAGGCCCCCGCCAATCTGAGCGGGCTCTGGAGCCTTGTGGTCGACTCCAGCATCCGAGCTGATGACAGCAACGGATTTCAGGTTAATGTGACGCAGGTGGGTGATGCCTTCTCGGCCGCCGTACTGATTCCACCTGACGATTATTCGTTGTCGTCTTTTTGTAGTGTGACCTGCTCCGGCCCCGGACAGTGCACGGCTGATTGCCCCGATTTAGGTGTTTGTTCCATTACCTGCGATCCCGCCACCCAAGACTGTGCGCAGGAACTTCGTATCAACGGCACGGTACGATAAGAGTGCAGTCGTACGGTGAGTCTTCATCGTCGAGATACGGGTAAAATTTCCACCACAGAGACACAGAGAAGAGGATTCTTTCCCTTTTCCTTGGGCCACGCTCTCGGCCAGAGCGGCAGCTGGAGCCGTCGGGTGTGTGTGACCTTTTATGCGGTCCAGTGTTCGAAAACCGACAATGCCTGCACCATTGGACACTATGCACTGGGATAAGGCGCTAGATTACTTGAGGAAATGTTGATCGCATTACTTCTGGCGGCCGTGTTTCTGGCTTATGCCAACGGAGCCAATGACAACTTCAAAGGAGTGGCGACGCTATTTGGCAGCCAGTCCTCCAGCTATCGCCAGGCCCTGAACT
>JAZFRU010000138.1:0-31534 GCA_036445815.1 Acidobacteriota bacterium
GAGGTGCTTCGACCGCTCGTCTTCGACCAGCCCATTTCAAGTTTCACGTTTAACGTTTCACGAAAGAAAGAATGAAGTCCTGCGCCGACTCCGGATGGGCGCCCCTACAAGTCGTTGTCGTGGAACGTGGAACCTGGAACGTGAAACGCGGCTGAGCGACAGCGAGGCCGTTCATAGAGCGGCCGCTACACTGGGCTTGTCCCCTGATCGAAGGATGCCCATCTTTACAGGTACGGCCCTACATGGATTGAGGTTTTGAGATGGCCTGCTCAGTGCGCACGGCACTGTTTTTCGTGAAATGTGGAACCTGGAACCTGAAACGCGTCAGTTTGAGGCTATTGACCCGAGAGAAAGGGTTTTAATTCCTTTACGCTCACCGCAAACCCGGCGCTGTCATCTTCCTGTCCCATCTTGTAAGAGGCGATTCCCACCACCGCTCCTTGTGCGGTGACGACGGGACTTCCGCTGTTGGCAGGGTCAATGGGACGATCGGTCTGGATGAGTACGGTACCACCGCTTCCTCGCAGGGCACTGATCACCGTTTCCGTTAGGTTTTCAGAGGAAGGACTTTCCAGGGTATAAACGTTTTCTCCAACATCAACCGAGTTGGGGTCTCCCAGAGTCATGTAGGTCGGCGTTTTGGATGGGATCTGGATCAGGGCCAGATCCCGGGTCTCATCCAACCTGATCACCTTTCCCAGGAAGATGTCTCCAGCACGGGTTGTGATCTTGATCTTGTTGGCCGATTTCACGAGCTGGCAATTGGTGGCAATTCTACCCTCCCCGTCAATCATGAAACCCTTTCCGCTTTTCCCGTCAGCTAAAACGTTGACCAGGCAGTCTGTGACAGTTTCCAAGGAGATCGAGCTCTGTTGCCTGGGAGGATCACTCGGGGGCGCAACGGGGGAGTCGGAACTTTCCTTGGGTTTGTCAGGCGGTTGTTTATCGCTCAGAGAGCGAAGATGATCTTTCAAAGTCATCAGTTAAGCTCCTGACCCTTCATGAGATTATCCTCATAATATACTGGTACAATGGCGCGGATTATAACAACATCATCTGGACTAATCAACAACTATTCCCGAGTAAAGTTAGTCCTCCGATAGGCCCTCTTTCCGGCCAATATCGGGGCTAATCGGCCTTTTTCCGGCCCCTGTTGTGTGCTAGCATACGGGCTGTTCTCGGGGTAGGTCTGTGAAATTTGCAAACAACCGCACCATCGCCATTGCCAGTGGTAAGGGAGGGGTGGGTAAAACCATTATCACCGCCAATCTGGCCCTCAGTCTGGCCCAGCGATACGAGAGCAAGGCTTCAGTCGTGGCGGTCGATCTGGACCTGGGTTGTGGCAATCTGAATTCCTGTCTGGGCGTGCGTTCTCCCAATGGAACGATTGACGGATTCCTCTCCAATAAAGTCCAGAACCTGCAACAACTCTTGACCCCTACCCATCAGGCTAACCTGCAGATGATTTGCTCCTCATACAACGGTTCTCCCAGTTCACGACTGGATAAGGAACGCAAAAAGGGTTTGTTGACGCAACTAAGCGGTCTGGGAAGTCAGTTCACCCTGATTGATCTGGGCGCCGGGACGTCAGATGATGTTGTGGATATTTTTCTGGGTGCCAGTGAGAAAATTGTTGTGGTGACTCCCGAATCCCTGTCCCTTCACAATGCCTTTGTTTTTCTCAAGACCGCCATCCTTCGCTTCCTTTGGAATGAACTGGAAAGCGAAGACTTTCTCGGCCCGGTCAAATCAAAGCTAGAGAAGATGATCAGTGGCCAGGAGGAACTGGACGTGGGGATTCTAATCGACCGGTTGAAACTTTGGGATCGTTATGCGGCCTATGTTTTGGCGGGATTGATAGACGATCTCAAGATCAAATTTATCATCAATATGTATCGGGGAGGAGCCGAAAAAGCGCATCTGACGAAATTTCACGATCTGCTGTTTCGGTACCTCCGGATCAGAAATAATCTCAGCTATCTGGGCTTCGTCCACTTTGACCACGGAGTGCCTTCTTCGGTAAAGGCGATCAAGCCGTTTTTACTCACTTACCCCAGAAACCGAGCCGCCCAAGATATTGTGCAGGTGGCGGAGAATTTGGCCGAAGAAAGACAACTGTATAGTGCTCCCTCCCTCCGTTTCCCCAAGCGCTCCTGGTGGCCTCCCACCCTCTGGAAACGGTAATCTTCTCGATGCCGGAAATGCCGGCTCTCTTCCTTGACAGAGGTAGACTCAGATCTTATAAGAAGGACGGACTAAGAGTGAGGTTGTGGAAGGTGCGCCAAGCGCAATTCCGCAAGCCTAATGATCAGAGTAGTTTGAGGTGGCCGGCCGAGCGCAACACAGTCAGGGGAGTGATTGCATCACTTCGCACAGATAAAGGCGGCGGCGCTTCAGTAGATAATTGACGCATGAAAGGGTTAGCTAGAATTAGGAGGATTTCGTGAGCAAGATAATAGGAATTGATTTGGGAACAACGAACTCGGTGGTTGCCATGATGGAAGGCGGCGAGCCTACCGTAATTACCAATCCTGAAGGAGGTCGCCTGACTCCCTCGGTGGTTGCGATAACCAAGAGTGGTGAGCGATTAGTGGGTCAGGTGGCCAAACGCCAGGCGGTGACCAATCCTGAAAATACAGTCTATTCGATCAAGCGTTTTATGGGCCGTAAATTCGGCGAGGTCGATGAGGAAACCACGATGGTTCCTTATGAAGTCGTGAAGTCTCCCAACGGAGATGCATGGGTGAAGTTCGGCGGAACGGAGCAGTCTCCTCCGGAACTCTCGGCCATGATTTTGCAAAAGCTGAAGGCGGCTGCCGAAGAGTATTTGGGAGAGCCCGTGACCCAGGTCGTCTTGACGGTTCCAGCCTATTTTAATGACTCACAACGACAAGCCACAAAAGATGCGGGAAAGATTGCGGGTCTCGAGGTTTTGCGGCTCGTCAATGAACCTACGGCAGCTGCTTTGGCCTACGGTCTGGAGACCAAGAAAGACCAGACGATTGCGGTGTTTGATTTTGGCGGAGGCACTTTCGATATCTCGGTTCTGGAGGTAGGTGAAGGGGTCGTTGAGGTCAAATCCACCAACGGCGATACTCATCTGGGAGGGGATAATCTCGATCAGAAAATCATCAACTGGATTGTCGAGGAATTCAAGAAGGATCAGGGGATAGATCTCTCACAGGACAAGATGGCCTTGCAGCGTCTCAGAGAGGCTGCGGAAAAGGCTAAGATGGAACTCTCTACAACTCAAGAAACCGACATCAATTTGCCTTTTGTGACCGCTGATGCGAGTGGGCCGAAGCATCTGAACATGAAGCTCACCAGGGCAAAGTTTGAGCAGCTGGTAGAGGATGTGCTTCAGCAGACTCTGGGTCCCTGCAGGCAGGCCCTTGAGGACGCTGGTTTGCAACCCAATGAGGTCCACGAGGTGGTTCTCGTGGGTGGATCCACTCGTATCCCGCGAGTTCAGGAGATCATCAAGGATTTCTTCGGAAGAGACCCTCACAAGGGAGTGAATCCGGACGAGGTGGTGGCCATTGGAGCCGCTGTTCAGGCCGGTGTTTTGGGTGGTGACGTCAAGGATCTACTGTTACTGGATGTGACCCCTCTTTCCCTGGGAATTGAGACTCTGGGAGGGGTGGACACGGTGTTGATCCCACGCAATACCACGATTCCGTCCCGGAAAACGGAGGTGTTTTCGACCGCAGCGGACAATCAAACCTCAGTGGAGGTTCATGTCCTGCAGGGAGAGCGCCCGATGGCAGCAGACAACAAGTCACTGGGCAAGTTTCACCTGGTGGGCATTCCTCCAGCTGCCCGCGGGATTCCCCAGGTCGAGGTGACCTTCGACATCGATGCCAACGGTATCCTCAATGTCAGTGCCAAGGATCGCGGCACCGGCAAAGAACAGAAAATTACCATCACCAGTTCCAGTGGTCTGGCTGACTCGGAGATCGAAACGATGGTCCAGGAAGGAGAGTCTCACGCAGAAGAGGATGCCAGTAAAAAGGAAGGGATTGAAGCTCGGAACCGTGCCGATCACCTGGTTTACAGCACTGAGCAGACCCTTAAGGAGAATCGCGACAAGATCAGTGAAGAGGATGCCAAGGCCATAGATGACGCGCTGACCGAGACGCGAAAGGCCGTTGAGGAAGGAAGCGCGGAGGACATCAACCAGGCAGCCGAAAAGCTGACTCAGGCCTCTCATCGACTGGCGGAGGTCATGTACCAGACCGCCCAGGACCAAGCTCAGGAATCGTCCCAGGCGGATCCGGAGACTACCTCGGAGGCAGCCGCTGATGGAGTATCGGAAGATGATGAGGTCATTGATGCCGAGTATGTCGATGTAGACGACAAACAGTAATGGTGGATGGTGCAAAACGACTATTATCAGCTTCTGAATGTTGACCGGAATGTATCCCAGTCCGAGATCCGAACCTCATACCGGAGGCTGGCGCGAAAGTACCATCCCGATGTCAATCCGGGAGATCAGTCGGCGGAGGAACGATTCAAGGAGATTCAAGAGGCCTACAAAGTTCTGAGTGACCCGGACAAGAGAAAGATTTATGACCGGTATGGAACCTATAGAGAAGGGCAACAGGCCCCCGAAGCTGGATTCCAGGATTTTGGTTTTAAGGGGTTTGGCCATGACAATGTCAGCGGCAGTGGCGGGCAGGGTTCTTTCCGCAGTATTTTTTCCGATCTTTTTGGAGCCTCCGGTCGAGGTACACATTCGGCTCAGCCTTCCCGAGGGAAAGATCGTGAGTGCCCGGTAGAGATCCCCTTTCTGGATGCGATTCGGGGAACTCAAACCCGTATCAATGCAGCTCGACGAGAGGGTTGTTCTCAGTGCAAGGGTTCGGGAGGGACGTCTCAAGTGACGACTCGGTCTTGCCCGGTTTGTGCCGGTACCGGTGAGGTCCAGGAGACTCGAGGAACCATGCGATTTGCCGGTCCGTGCCGGCGATGCCAGGGAAGTGGCCAGGTGCCGGTGGGAGACTGTTCTCGGTGCGGAGGCCATGGATTTACTCAGAAAGTAGAAAGCCTGCGGGTGAAGATTCCCGCCGGAGTTCGGCAGGGGTCCAGGGTCCGTGTTGCCGGTAAAGGAGATGCAGGGGATTTGAGTGGACCTCCTGGTGACCTTTTTCTAGTCGTCAAGGTCAAACCCCATCCATTCTTTTCACGACAGGGAAACAATATCGTGTGCGTTGTCCCGGTCACCATCAGCGAGGCCGCTCTAGGAGCAGAAATCGAGGTTCCAACGGTCGATGGCAAGGCTCTCCTGAAGATTCCTCCCGAGACCCAGACTGGCCAGAAACTCAGGCTTCGTGGTCGAGGTGCACCCCGGGCCAAGGGCGGGAAGCCGGGAGATCAGTTGGTTGAGGTTAAAGTGGTGCTGCCGAAGGTTCGGGATGAGAGATCCAAAATGATTCTCCGTGAATTTGCTGAACTCAATCCTCAGAATCCGAGGGAGGCAATGAACCTCGATGACTGAAAAGAAAAGAGGTGGATTCGCCATCAGTGCCGTTGCCGATCAATATGGAATTCATCCCCAGACGCTGAGGTCCTACGAGCGTGAAGGACTCCTCAGACCGTCACGCACGAAGGGGAATACGCGGTTTTACACCGAGAGAGATCTCGAGCAACTGGAGTTGATCCTGACCCTGACCCGCGAATTAGGAGTCAACCTGGCCGGAGTGGAGGTGGTCCTTCATATGCGCCGGAAAATGCAGGAAATGCATGACGACGTAGAGCAGTTGGTGAAGTATCTCCAGGCTCATCCCGAATGGGCCCAGGGGAAGTCGAGGAGAGGGTTGGTGCCTGCGCCTCCCTTGAATCTGCAGCCGGTGAGAAAATCCAAATGCTGAAAGGCGGTCAAGAATCCGGTGCGCTGGGTCCAGTAGTATTCTCCACCCTCTGGAGGCGGTCGCGAATCCTTTTATAGATGCCGCGCAGTTTGGACTGGTGGCTTTTACGGGGGAGTTGCTCTCTTTGGAGCAGTGCCTTGATTTGCTTCAGGCTGCGCTCTAATTCCGGTACGACCCGGATGGTATGGGTGGGGTTATAGGGAGTGCGGATAGAGGGCATCCCGAGCTCTGCGAAAATCTTTAAATAGCGGGCCGTACTCCTATCAGGGCAGGTCAATCTTTTTCCCAGGGCCGTAACTTCGAAGCCCAGAAAGGTGTCGATGATCTTCGGTTCACATTTGCGTCCCGGTAGAGAGACCACCCGGAAATGCCCGGGCAGAACTTCCTGGCCGTAGATTCCGCTGAGTTTCTCGATTTCCTGTTGGATCTCCCTGTTAGTGCTCATTTCTGTCATCACTTCCGAGTTGTGCATCATACCGGAGTTCGTGCCGCCGAGCAGTGGTATTTACAGAGGTCGTTCACAGAGAGGCCGCTACAAGATCGAGTTAGACGTACCTGGAACACTCTGTTCGAAGACCAACGCCAAAAACGAGTTATGTTACGATAGCATTTCCTCTAACTGACGAGATGTTCTTGGCGATAGCAGACGGCCTTTGGGCCTCCTTTAAGATCTTTATTGGTCAAGCGTATGAGTTTGTTGCAGGCCTGGGAGGACCTGGTCTGTTCGCGATCGCGCTTGCCGATTCCTCATTCTTGTCTCTACCGGAAGGAAATGATGTCCTGATTGTGGTGCTTTCCACGGGGAAATCCTGGGGATTGATGACCTACTACGTTCTCATGACCACGTTCGGATCCGTGTGTGGGTGCAGTGTTTTATACTCGGTAGGGCGACGAGGGGGTAACTATCTGGAAAGGCGCCTCGATCGGGGCAAAGCAGAGGAAATAAGACGACTCTATCACCGCTGGGGAGTGTGGGCTGTATTGATTCCCAGCCTTCTTCCCCCTCCCACGCCATTTAAGGTATTCGTGCTGTCCGCAGGGTTGTTTCGGATTCCTTTTCCCACATTTCTCCTCTCGGTTTTGATGGGTAGAAGTATTCGTTATTTTATGTGGGGAATTCTGGCGGTCCTCTACGGAGAAGAGGTGAAACATTTCATTGAAGACAATTTGCCTTTTGTTGGAATCCTTATCTTTGTGCTCATCGCCATCATCATCGGCAGTTATGCGGTAAAGTGGTTTCTCGGAAAGAAGAAATCTCATCGGGCTGAGGGCACATGAAAAAAGCCTTGATCATTATCTGGATGCTGGGCCTGGTGAGTTGTGGTGCGGTCAAGAAAAGGATCACTATCGAGATTCCGCCCTCCTATGCCGAGGCCCAAGTGGCCAGTCTTGAAGAACTCTTGAAGCTGATCAACGAGCGTTATGGAGGTGTCGAAGCCCTGTCGGCTTCCAGTCTCAAGGTGGAATTTACGGGGGGATCAGTTGCCACGGGATACGTGGAGGAATATCGGAGTGCGAAAGGGTATCTGGTGGCCCAATGGCCGGATTCCATGTACTTTAATATTCTGAACCCACTGACCAGTTCTACCGTGGCGGCGATGGCGACGACCCGGAATGCCTTTCAGATCTGGATTCCGAGGGAGAATAAGTTTTTCACGGGAAACGCGGATGTGGTACTGGAAGAGGAAAATCCCATCCTTAACGTCCGTCCCCATCATCTCCTGAAAGGAATTCTAGTGGAGCCGATTCCCTTGGATTCCCCGCGCTATCGTTATTTCCTGGAAGAAGCCGGGGATGCGAGATTCAAATACTATGTAGTGGGAGTGATTGATCTTGAGGGAGATGAGCATTCTGCTCAACTGGTGAGAAAGCTATGGATCGAAAGAAGTTCCATGCACCTGGTTCGCCAACAATATTATCAATCGGGAACTGTGGCGAGTTCGATGACCTATGGTGACCCCATTGAAGTCGACGGAATGTTGATCAATTCGGATGTCAAAGTCGAGAGAACACGAGAACGCTACAGTATTAGGCTGGAACTGGATCCCGAGGGAGTCAGAATCAATCCGTCGGTTCGAGAAGACGCCTTTATTTTGCCGGTTCCATCTGGTGCGGAGCGGGTGGTTGTGGAGTAAAATGACCCCTGACCTATGACCACCGACCACCGACTTCTGCCCCTTGACCAGCGACAACGCGGTCAGGGGGCGATATTAATATCTGATGACCAGGACGAAACCACAGAGTTGGCGAACCGGCTCACGGCCTGAAGACAGGGCAGAGGGCTGAGGATAGGGAGTAGGGACCTCGTCTCCCCTGTTCAAATTCGTCAAACCTGGTAAAATCAGGAAAGAATGTTTAAGCTGATTCTGCAGAATCTTTGTCAGCGGCCTACCCGGACCTTTGTCAGCGTTGTAGCTGTGGCGCTGGGTGTGGTCCTGTTGCTGGTCAGTCTGGGCTTGTCTTATGGGCAACTCATGGACACCGCTCAGCGAACCAAGGGCATTGGCGGAGACTTCATCCTTCAACCCTCCGACGCCTCGCTCTTCTTCGCTCTCAACAGCGGGAGTCTGCCGGTTAAAGTAAAGAGAGTCATTGAGGAAGTAGAGGGAGTTGGAGCGGTCACACCGATTTTGGCGAAGTTCCTGGGCGATAAGTTCCATCTGGTTTTCGGCATTGACCTGGAGAGTTTTGCCGGGGTTAACCATGACCTGAGCTTTGTGGCAGGGAAGAAATTCTCCGGGCCTCGTGAAGTCATCATTGACACCATCTATGCCAACTCAAAAGAACTCAGTGTAGGCGATTCCCTGCAACTTTTAGGCCATCAATTCACGGTTGCCGGGGTTTTTCGGCAGGGTACCGGAGCCCGTGTATTGCTTCCTCTGAGCACCCTTCAGGAATTGAATGGGACACCGGAAAAAGCAACCATGTTCTTTATTCGGGCCAAGGAAGGGAGTTCTCTTGAGCAGGTTTATGATTCCCTGCAGGGCAGGTTTGAGAACTACAAGATCACTAAAGCCGCAGAACTGCAGGCCATGATCATGGACAACACTCCAGTCTTCAAGCAGTTTGTCTCGGCAATGGTCTTTATTTCTGTGACGATTAGTTTCTTGATTATTCTGCTGGCTATGTACAGTACCATTACTGAGAGGACTCGCGAGATAGGAATTCTCAAGGCATTGGGGGCATCCCGCACTTATATTGTTCAACTGATTCTAAACGAATCCCTGTTGATTTGCGTGGCCGGAGTGATACTGGGATTCGGGTTGACCTATGTGGCGATCCAGGCTATTTTTTCGGCGTTTCCCAGCATACCGGTTACGATTACGCTCTTTTGGAGAGTGGCTTCGGCAGTGGTGGCACTGGCTGGAGGTATCCTGGGGGCGCTCTATCCAGCTGTGAAGGCCTCCCAGATGGATCCCGTAAGGGCACTTGGCTATGACTAGGAATCGAATCGCTCGCAAGAAGGTTGTGGTCGCCGTGGAAGACCTTCAGATGGTCTACCGGGTGGGCAAGGTGGAAGTCGCGGCCCTGCGAGGAGTGGATTTCACTGTACAGGAGGGTGAGTTTGTCGCTGTCACGGGGCCTAGTGGCTGTGGAAAGTCAACCTTGCTTCACCTCGTTGGTGGGCTTTTGAGGCCTACCGCCGGGCGCATCTTGATCGACGGGGTCGATATCAGTTCTGTCGGTGATGGGAAGCGAACTGAAATGCGACGTCAGAAGATGGGCTTTGTCTTTCAAAGCTACAATCTCCTTTCAACGCTCACCGCCAAGGACAATATCGAGCTTGCCAAGCAGATCCAGGGCGGGGGACATCACGAGGAGGGAAGTGCCCGTGAAATTCTCCAGTTGTTGGGACTGGAGGAAAAACTGGGGCACACCCCGTCGGAGCTTTCCGGGGGAGAACAGCAGCGGGTTGCCATTGCCAGAGCGGTTATCAGTCGGCCCTCTATTTTGCTGGCGGACGAACCCACAGGGAGTCTTGATTCGGACAATTCGAGGATGGTTCTGGATATGCTGCAGGGACTCAACGAAACGTACGGCCAGACGATTATTATCATTACGCACGATTCGGAAGCGGCTTCGACAGCCGACCGCACCATTGAAATGCGCGACGGTAGGATTGTGAACCGGGGTGAAAATGTTCTTTATGCCATGGAGGAGAAGCATTCGTAAATGGCAATCAAAGTCGTGCGAGCGCTGTCAAGAATTCTGTTTTGGACCTATCCGCGCGGCGGTTGGCAGTACGATGTTGTTTGTGGATTAATTTTGGCCTTTATCTTTCTCACTCCCAAAGCTGTTTTTGAGGGTGCGGTCTTCTCTGAAGAAGAGGAAGTATCCGTTATTGACAGTACCGAACAAGTTGCGATTCAAGTAGACCTGAGCGATCAAACGAGCGAGTAGAGAAAGCCTCTTCTTCACACCCTACGCTTTGACAGGACACTAAAGGAGACTCTGTTGCAGAAATCTTGTAGATCGAAGTTTTTGACCTATCTGGGACTGTCCGCGTTGATTGGAAACTTCGTGGCGGGAATGGTTCCCCAGGCTTTAGACTTGGAGGAAATTCTGACCAGGATGGATCAGAGAGGATCCACTTTGAACTCCATGAGCTCAACGATCGTTCAGAAAAAGTGGACGGATATCCTTGAGGAATTTGATCAAGGGGAGAGTGGCCGGTTTGACTTTTTGAGGGATGGGGAGTCGATCTATTTGCGTCGAGATATCATGAAGCCTCAGCAGAACAGCCTGGTCGTCCGAGATGGCGAGGTGCTCTTCTATCAACCCAAGATCAAGCAACTGCAAAGATACGACCTGGGGAAAAGTCGCGATCGAGCGGAATTTCTCCTTCTTGGGTTCGGTTCCAATAAAGAGGGATTGAAGGAAGCCTATGACATTCGTCTGGGTGAGAATGAGATGATTGAAGGTCGTGAGACTTATCTTTTGGAACTGACTCCTAAATCGGATCAGGTGTCCGCTCATTTTAGTCAGATCGTACTCTGGGTCGATCTCGAGTTGTGGGTCCCGATCCAGCAGAAACTGGTGGAACCCACTCGTGACTATTTATTGATTCGATTCGGCGACATTGACCTGAATCCCAAGCTCACCAAATCAAGATTTGACCTGAAGATCGCTGACGATGTGGTGGTGGTAGGGAGCTGAAGGAGCGCTGGTCTTCGACCAGCGCGTTCCACGTTCGAGGTTCCAGGTTCCACGAAGCCCTCAACAACTGGCGGTTGGTGTGTTCTGGAATGAGAAAGGCCTCCGGGTGCCGAAACCTTCAGGATTGGAAGCCGCCCCTATAGCGGCCGTTACAAAGTTCAGCTACCTGAAGGAAAGGACGAGGCCCTATGAAAAGTCTGGGCTGGGTTCTCCGGCTTTTGATTCCGGGCCGTGGACTTCAAGGTCCGGGCTCTGGACTTCAGGTGCCTCATCGGGGGGCTGGTGAGGGATGACCCAGGCGGACCGCCCTGTCATTCGGCTTCGGGTATAGAGGATTCGATGGACAACCGTCCAGTTCGAAAGAACCGCGATGACCCACACCACAGGATCCATATAGTAAAAGGAACCAATGATGAGAAGAACGATTCTCTCGGGTCGTTCCAAAAAACCGACCTTACATTTCGGAATGAGAGATTCGGCTCGAGCACGGGTGTAGCTAGTCATTACTGAGCCCATCATCACCACTCCGACCAACACGACATAAGTCATTCGATCTTCTCGGCCATACCAAATGATGAGCCCCAGATACATGATCAGATCTGAATAGCGGTCCATGACAGAATCGAAAAAAGCACCAAAGGGGGTCTCCTTAAAGGTCACACGAGCGACGATGCCGTCCACCATGTCGAACAGTCCGGCCAGAATTAGAATTCCGCCTGCGGCCGTGAAGCGGCCTTGTGAGAAGGCGTAGGCCGTGAGGAAGCTTATGGCAAAGCCGAGAAAGGTAAGGTGGTTGGGATTAATACGCACAAAGATGAGCGCTTTGACAATGCCTTTTAACAGGACTTGCGCTCCCTGTCCGATTTTTTGCGAAATCATACCTGTTGATCTTTAAAACAGTTCCAGTTTGATGGTCAGGAATTCTTTCGGGTTCTGACGGAAATCGTAGAGCAGTTTGATGACTTCGGCCGAGACTTCACTGAGGCTCTGGTATAGCTGCTCATCATTGGCCAGGCGACCGAGAGTTCCCTTACCCTGCTGGATATCGCCGAAGAATGCATTGACTTGATTGAGTGATAGACGCAGGTCTTCGTACAACTGGTCGTCGCTGGCCAATCTCCCCAGGGTTCCCTCTCCGGCCTCAATGCGTCCAGTAATGGTCTCGATGTTTCCTATCATTCGGTCACTCTTGTCATAAATGGAGGATTCGTTGACCAATTTCCCCAAGGTTCCCTGACTCTGGTCAATCCGGGTCAAGACATCCTTCAATCGGCCCACCGATTCGTTGATCTTATCATAGACCTCACGATCCTGAACCAGACGAGCTAGAGTCCCATCCCCTTGTCTGAAGTCACGAACCAGCCGGGTGGTCTGTTCCACGGTTTGACCGGCGTTGACCACCGCCCGGTTGAGGTTGTCGTAGAAAGAAGGGTCGCTGATGAAGGTTCCCATACTTCCCTGTCCTTCAGCGAGAGGCTCAATAATCTGAGTTAGCTTGTCGGATAGAACCGCCAGATTGGCCAGGACATCGTCGGCTCCTGTGATGAGTTCCTGGAAGCCGGGTTGAGTGGTGCCGGTAACCAAAACCACTTCTTGTAAGGTGGGCCCCATCCAGCCCTCGGTGATCTCTTCAATCACAATGGGCGGATCATCGCTCCTCCCTAACGAAATCTCAATAAATTTGTCTCCCAGCAATCCAACAGAGCCCAGAGAGATGCGGCTATCACTTCTGATCCAGTCGCGATACTCGGATCGAATTTCAGCAGACACCACTATGTTTTGGAGGTTGGAGCGATCTCTTTCGATCTCTTTACCTGCATTTTCCCGGGCTGTACGTTGCCTTTGTGCAAGTCTCTCCAGTCTCTCAACTTCGTCCTCAGCGTCTTTGGTTTGGCGAGCCTCTTCACCGAACGCCTCTAGAGCCTGATCGTATTCCTGCCGGGCCTGACTCAGGTTTTCTTCGCTGTTGAGTATAGTCCCTTCCAGTTCCTCAATTTGCTGGGCCCTGAGGTCAATTCGTCTGAGGAGTACCTGATTCGATTGGGTGGGTGGGAGTTCGCTGGATGGAGAGATCTGAACATCGATAACATTGCCAGCTTCCACACCGGCCAGGAGCACAATGTCGCCGGGTTTTAATCCCGAGACGTTGTTCAAATAGGTTCTGGCAAAAAACGTGTCGTCCAGCAAACCCACCTGTGTCCCAATGGTGAAGATCGCGGTTCCCAAAATAACGCAGGTGACCATGACAAAGATGCCCACCTTGAGTTCTGAAAAACTCAGCCTACGCTTTGGGTTCATGGTCCTCCTTCATGTTTCATGACAGGAAATCCTGGATGTACGGATCATTCACGTTCTTCAGTGTTTCGACGGTCCCGTCGAATACAGTGGTTCCGTCCTTGAGCATGACAAAACGAGTGTTCTGCACACAACGGCCTTCATCCGTATCGGTTCGGAACACCACCTCTTGATCGGATTGGAGTTCAGCGAATTCACTGGCCAGGGTAGTGGCTACTTTCATGTCATGAGTGACAACGATCGAGGAAACGCCTTCCAAGTCGCGAAGCTTGATGATCAATTCGCAGATGGTACGGCCGGTAATAGGATCCAGACCCGCCGTAGGAGCATCATAAAGGAGAATTGAAGGATTCCCAACCAGAGCTCGTGCGATTCCTACCCGTCGGATCATTCCTCCGGAGAGTTCGGATGGGAACTTGCTTATCGCACTTTCCAGTCCGACAAAGCTAAGTAGGTGGCGCACTTCGCTCTCGATGCTCTCCTCACTGGAAGTCGGATCCTCTCGCATTCGGTAAGCGACGTTTTCCCCCACCGTCAGCGAATCGAACAGTGCTCCTTCCTGAAAGACGAGCCCAATTTTTTTACGGATGCCCATGAGTGCCGATTCGGAAAGACCGGTGATTTCATGATCTTCGACGAAAATCCGGCCTGAGTCAGGCTGGATCAAACCCAGCACCATCTTCAGAAGAGTCGTTTTTCCCGAGCCTCCCGCCCCCAGGACCACTTTTGTTTCCCCTGTCTGGACCTCCATGGTGAAGTCTCGAAGCACCATTCGTCCTCCAAAGGATTTGTACACATTTTCAAATCGGAGGGCACTCATTATCGGAGCTCCATAATGACTTTGCTGATGAAGAAATCCGCTATGATCACGAGTACCGAAGCGGTGACGACTGCCTGGGTTGTGGAGCGGCCGACGCCGTGGGTGCCTCCGGTCGTGCGCAACCCGCAGTAGCAGCCGACTATGCCTATCAAGAACCCGAAGGCCAAAGGCTTCAGCAGCCCCTCGAGGACATCGTTGTAGGCCAACGATCGCAGGGCTGTGTTCCAGTATAGGGACGTGTTGAGTCGCAGGGTATAAAGCGACACAAGCCACCCTCCTATCAATCCGAAAAGATCCGCCACGACCGTGAGTAACGGCAACATCATGGTTGTAGCGATGATCCGAGGAGCCACCAGTTTCTTGATGGGATCCGTGCCCAAAGCCCTCATGGCATCAATTTGCTGAGTCACGACCATGGAACTCAGCTGAGACGCGATGCCGGAGCCTACCCGACCGGCGATCATCAGTGCTGTCAAGACCGGTCCCAGTTCCCGGACCAGGGACAGGGAGACCAGTTGGCCGGTGAGATTGACGGCGCCAAAGGCCTTCAGAGACTTGGCGGACTGGAGCGCCATGACCCCTCCGGTAAAAAATCCGGTGAGCATGACGATCAGGACGGAGCCCGTGCCGACAACATCCATTTGTACCAGCAGGTCGTCAAAATATCGGGGCTTTCGTGCAAATCCGGTCAGAGCACGATAGGCCAGGAGAGTGAATTCCTGGACTTCGTGCAGAGCCTGATACAACCAGTTCATATCCTTGGGTATTGTAAACTGACAGTTAAAACAGGCTCAACTCTGCAGCCGGAATAATGCTAAACTAGCTCGAATTATTCAGGGGTTCTCGTTGCCAAGCGCGACGGTGTGGGCTTGCGACGACGTTGTTGAGCCAGGTGTTTTTGTGGGTGGTATAGGCTAAGGCTGTGCAAAAACAGGGTTGGTAGGGCGGAAATTATGCTGCGATTTTTTACATCAGGGGAATCTCATGGTCAAGCGCTGGTATCGATCATTGAGGGATTCCCGGCCAATGTGTCGGTCGATGTGTCCTTCATCAACACCGAGCTTAAACGGCGAATGGGTGGGTATGGGCGAGGAGCCCGGATGAAGATAGAGAGCGATCAAATCGAGATCCTGGCTGGAGTGAGACACGGTTTGACACTGGGTTCTCCCATTGCTTTCGTGGTGCGCAACAGGGATTGGGTGAATTGGGAAGGTACCATGTCTCCGGAGCCTAATCCTGAGGGGGCAAAAAAACGCCGCGTCACCCGTCCTCGGCCGGGCCACGCGGACCTGGTTGGAGCCTTGAAATACCGGTTTCAGGATATGAGAAACGTTCTGGAGCGCTCCAGTGCCCGGGAGACCACTTCGCGTGTGGGCGTTGGTGCCTTTTCCAAGCTCTTGCTGAAGGAACTGGACATCGTGGTGTACAGCCATGTTATTTCCATCAAGGACGTGCATCTTCCTGATCAGAGTTTAGAGAAGGTTTCCCGTGACCTCATTCCGCAAATCGAGTCCTCTGAGATGCGCTGCTCCGATCCCTCCCTGGATGAGGCCATGAAAAAGGCGGTGGATCAGGCCATTGAGAAGGGCGAAACGGTGGGTGGAATCTTCGAGGTGCGCGCTACTGGAGTCCCTCCAGGTCTTGGAAGCTATGTCCACTGGGATCGGAAACTGGACGGACGGCTTGCCCAGGCGATCATGTCGATCAACGCCATCAAGGGAGTTGAGGTAGGCACTGGATTGGCGTCGGATCCTTATGGAAGCCAGTACCACGATGAAATCTTTTATGATGACAACACCCGGCAATTTTATCGAAAGACCAACCATGCCGGAGGGATCGAAGGGGGAACGTCCAACGGTGAGGAAATCATTGTTCGGGGACTCGTCAAGCCGATTCCCACCTTGCTTCAACCCCTGATGTCAGTTGACTTCGAAACTAAGAAACCGTTCAAAGCTCAATATGAGCGTTCCGACACCTGTATTGTTCCAGCCGCGGGAGTGGTTGGAGAGGCCGTGGTGAGCGTCGTTCTGGCCCAGGCCGTCCAGGAAAAATTCGGTGGAGACACGATCCAGGAAATCCAGGCCAATCTTGAGAACTATCGTGGTGCACTGGAGGAAATGTAGATGATCCGAACGGTCCTGAAATATGGAGCTCCCGAACTCGAAATCGAAAGCAGCCCCGTAAGCCTTTTCGATGGCGAGATCGAGACTCTGGCTCAGGATATGTTGGAGACAATGTATGGAGCCCCGGGTATCGGCCTGGCAGCACCTCAGTTAGGGCTCAACATTTGTCTGATCGTCGTCGATATCACTGGAGGAGAGGAACAGGGCCATCAATATGTTCTGGTGAACCCTGAAATCACGGAGCGAGAAGGGAGCCAGGATGGCGAGGAAGGTTGCTTGAGCATCCCCGGCTTCACCGCCGTGGTGGAGCGTCCGAGCTGGGTTGCTGTATCCGCCCTGAATCTGGATGGCACCCCGCGGGAAATGGAGGCGGAAGGCCTTTTGGCCCGAGTCCTGTGTCATGAGGTGGATCATCTGAACGGCATTCTCTACCTGGATCACCTCTCGGTTCTGAAGCGAGATCTGATCAAAAGAAAAATCCGAAGACTTGTTCGTGCCGGAGAGTGGTAATGCGGGTGGTGTTCCTGGGGACACCAGGCTTCGCCGTGCCGTCGCTTCGTACACTGCATGATCATAGCGAGCATGATCTTCAGTTGGTGGGAGTCATTACCCAGCCTGATCGTCCCGCCGGGCGAGGGCAAAAGCTTACCTTGCCCCCCGTAAAGACGGTTGCCGTAGAACTCAACATCCCTGTTTTTCAGCCTGGACGGCTGAGGGGGAATGAGACCGCTCAGAGTTTTTTAGAGAAAGCCGATCCTGATTTGATGATCGTGGTTGCGTTTGGGCAGATCTTGTCTCCTGAGTTTTTCAATTATCCTCCCCTGGGAACCTTGAACGTACATGCCTCTCTGCTCCCCAGTTATCGGGGGGCGGCACCGATCGTCCACACTCTTTTGAACGGAGAGCGCGAAACAGGGGTCACCATCATGAAGATCGACGAGGGAATGGATACGGGGGCGATTGTATCCCAGTCCAGGTGGAAAGTAGGAAAGGACATCACCGCGGGGGAGTTGGAAGAGTCTCTGGCATGTCAGGGCGCCGAATTGCTGATCCAGACGATTCCTGGTTATGTCGCCGGTGAGATTCAACCTGTGCCTCAAGACCCTGAACAGGCCAGTTACGCGCCTCGAATCAAGAAAAAGGAGGTTCACATCGACTGGAACTGGACAGACTTGCGAATTCACAACTGGGTTCGAGCCTTGAATCCGCGGCCGGCTTCCACCGCTGCTTTTCGTGGGGAGACGGTGAAGGTCTGGCGCACGTCAAGGAACGAGGCCCGCAACCCTGGAGCGAACCGGGCCCCATCGCCGGGCGAGATTCTGAGTCTTGAGGATCGCCAGATCAGGGTGGCGTGTGGGGACCAGACATGTCTATCGATAGAGGAACTGCAAAGGCCCAACCGAAAACGTCTTTCGGCTGGTGAATTCATCGATGGGATGAAGCCGGAGGTAGGAGAGTGCTTTAGTTGAAACACTCGCCCCGTTCCCTGGCAGTGCGTTTCTTGATTGACCTTTTCAGGGATCAAGCGAACCTCGATTCTCTCAGCCAAAGTCCAGGATTTCTGGAACTTGAGGAGCGCGACCGGCGTCTGGTCACCGAACTGGTTTACGGAGTGCTCAGGAATCGGACACTGCTGGACTACTATCTTGCAAAGCTGTCACGGACGGCACTCGGGAAATTGGATGAAGCCGTACTCTGGATATTGCGAGTGGCTCTTTACCAGGTGGAGTTCATGCGGGTTCCGGACCATGCGGCTGTCCACGAGGCCGTTGCAACCTGCCGTCGACTTCGCAAGCGATCGGCCAGTGGGTTTGTGAATGCGATTCTGAGGAGGTTTTTACGTGAAGAGCTGTCCCCTCCCGAGGGGGAGTCAGCCGAGGCTCTGGCGATTCGTTTCAGTCACCCTGAATGGCTCGTCAAACGCTTCTTGCACCGATATGGGAGTCGGCGGACCATCGATCTGCTGGATCGGAATAATGAGCCTCCTCCTCCCGTTCATTGGGTCAACGTTTTCAAGACCGACTTGCCGTCCCTTTGCAAGGAGCTTGAGGATGATGAGATCTCCTATGAGGTTGATTCCTCGCTTCCCAACTGCCTCGTCATTCATTCTCCAAGTTTTTCTGAGCACCCTGCCTACCGGGAGGGTCGATGTTTTCGCATGGATGCTGGCAGTCAGGAGGTGGTCTATCTGGGTCAGTTCAGGGATTGTCGAACTCTGGGAGATTTCTGTTGTGCTCCGGGGGGAAAGTCCTTTTTGATGGCTTCAAAAATGGTCCCGGGCTCAAGACTGTTTTGTTGTGACGTGAGTTTGTCGCGTCTCAAGGAGACAGCCAACCGAGTCCAGTTGCATGAAGTTCCGAATCTGGATCTCATCCACGCGGATCTTCGAGTGGGTCCTCCTTTTCGATGTGAATTTGATTTTATTCTCCTGGATGTTCCTTGCAGTGGCATCGGTACGGTGCGTTCTAATCCGGACATCCGCTGGAAAATGCGTGAAAACGATCTGAATCGCCTCCACACTCTGCAGTTGTCGGTGCTCACCCATGGGTTTTCAGCGCTTCGTCCGGGTGGTGAACTGACCTATGCCACTTGTTCTACCGAGCCCGAGGAAAACGAATCCGTGATTGAGGAATTCCTGGCCCGTGAGGAAAAGGCGCGTGAAATCGGTGAATACCACCGGAATTTTCCGGATCTCCAGCGGGGAGATTGTTTCTTTGCGGCAAGGATTAGACACGTATGAGGCTGGCATGCTAGATTAAATTCGTCTTTTGTTCTTGGGTTTCTTGGTGCTTTCGTACGCTTCGCGGTCACAACAAGGACGAAGCATCCAAGAAACGAAAGAACGAAAAACAAAAGAACGAAGTCCCTGATGCCCAGGAAGAAAAAATCCCAGAAGAGCTTGAATCGCAGGCTGTGGAACGCTGGAAAGTTCATGGTCTTGATAGGTGTTCTGATTGCGGTAGGACTTTTCACCGCCTATCTGGGTATGCGCATCGCAGTTCGGGGAGCGGAAGTTGAGGTTCCAGTGATCCTGGGAATGTCTCTGGGAGAAGCCAATGAGCAACTGGCCATGCTCCACTTGCGAAACGAGGTCATCGGAGAGCGGTTTGACTCTCAATTCCCCAAGGGAACCGTCATTTCTCAGCACCCCGAACCAGGTGGGAGAATCAAGGTCGAGGGTAGGGTACAGTTGATCGTCAGTCTGGGTGAAAAAACGAATCCGGTACCGGATCTGAAGGGGGCCTCTTTGAGAGTAGCTCGCCTGATGGCCAGGCAGGCAGGGTTTGAATTTGGGAACATCAGTGAAATTTCCATTGCGGGAGTTGAGGAAGATCATATTGTCGAACAGTTCCCACCCCCACACTCAAGGGATTTCCTGAGTCCCAGAATTGATATTCTGGTCAGCAGGGGCGATTTTTCTCGTTATTTGATGCCGGATGTCATAGGGCAGAGCCTGAACCGAGTCCTTCTTTTTTTCGAGAGCAACGATTTCGAGCTGGGCAACATCCGCTATGTGGACCTGGCGAATTTGTCAGCCGGATTGGTCGTCAAGCAGTTTCCTGAACCCGGATATGTGTTGAGCGATGAAGATTCAATTAACCTGGAGGTCTCCCGCTGATGGCCCTGGTGGCTCCATCTATTCTTTCTGCTGACTTTTCCCATTTGGGGGATGACGTGCGTACCATGGAGGAGGCAGGCGCCCGGATGCTTCATGTGGATGTCATGGACGGCCATTTTGTCCCGAATTTGAGTATCGGATTTCCGGTGATCGAAGGGCTCAGGAAGAATACCGATCTGCTGTTGGATGTGCACCTGATGATTGCCAATCCTGATGAAATGGCCTCCCGGTACGTCAAAGCGGGAGCCGACTATCTGAGCGTGCACTATGAGGCCACCAATCACCTGGATCGATTGATGGAGTCCATTCGGGAAGAGGGGGCCCGGCCTGGAGTGGTCCTGAACCCCCATACGCCCGTTTCGGTGTTGGAGGAAATCTTGCCCAAATGCGACTTTGTTGTAATCATGTCGGTGAACCCGGGCTTCGGTGGTCAAAAATTTATTTCCTCCAGCTTCGAAAAAGTGAGAAAATTAAGAGCGCTCATAGAGTCCAAGGGCCTGCAGGTCAAGATCGAGATCGACGGTGGGATGGGACCGGAAAACACTCGAGAGGCCGTGGAGTCCGGTGTCGATATGGTGGTGGCGGGGTCCGCGATATTTGGTTCCAAGAAACCGAAAGAAGCCTTTCATGGAATGCGGCAGGCTGCTGATGAAGGAGACGCGTCGAGGGGTGATCATGCGATTTCTGCTTAGACTATCGATTTTGAGTTTCGGGGTTCTGTTGTTGTCTTCCTGCGGTCAGAAGAGTGCCGGTTTACAGGAAGGCGCTGTGGCACCGGACCAGCAACTTTTTGAGACCGGCATGCAGTACCTCGAAAAGAGCCAGTTTATCAAGGCACGACTGGCCTTTCAGACACTGGTGAACACCTATCCCGAAAGCGAGCACACACCTTCCTCCTTCCTGGCCATCGCGGACTCGTTTTACAAGGAGGCAGGGACCACTAATTTGCTGCAGGCCGAAACGCAGTATAAGGACTTTATTATTTTTTACCCCACCCATGAGATTGCCGATGACGCTCAAATGAAAATTGCTGCAGTCAATGTCCGTTTGATGAGAGAGCCCGATCGGGATGCCACTTATGCGATCAAGGCAGAGAAAGAATTGGTCAAGTTCCTCGAGCTCCATCCTGATAGTGAGTTATCCCCCACCGCTGAAGAGTTTTTGTGGGAGGTCCAGGAAAACCTGGCTGATGGAATGCATGCCGTGGGCGATTTCTACTTCAGCAAAGACTCCCATTTGGCCTCTGAAAGCCGGTACAAGGAAGTCCTTGACCGATATTCCAACTACAGCAGGCTGGGCACGACCCTGTATCGATTGGGGCAGTCTCTGGAAGGTTTGGGCCGTGTTGAAGAAGCTGCTGTGTATTATTCGCGGTTGGTGTCCGAGTATCCCTTTAGCGACTTCACCGGGGAAGCCAGAGATAAGTTGATTCAGCTTGAAAGGCAGGTCCCCGAGGTGGACCCTGTTGCCGCCGCTGCCAACGAGGCAGCCGCTAACCGAAGAGTTGATGCAGGATTTTCAGTATTGGATCCAATTCGCGGAGTGTGGCACATCTTTACCGGAAGGGAGGACCCGTACGAAGTGGCTCAAAAGCGGGCGGAAGAACGCAAACAGCAAGAACAGGTTGCCTCTCAACCCAATCCCTCCTCCAACGACCGGAATTAGGCCTGACCCACAACCATGGCTCATCTGGTTCTAGCGGAAGAGAGTTCCACAGTCCAGAAAGTGGTTGAACTCTGTTTCAGCACAGAGGACATTCAGGTTCACTGCTTCTCCGACGGCAAGTCAACCCTGGAGTATATGAAAACACAGCCTGTGGATGTGTTACTGGCCGAGGTGTCGGGGCCGGAGCTGGACGGTTACGACTTGTGTCGGTATCTCAAACAAGATCCCGAGACGGCCCATGTGCCCGTCATTTTGCTGGTTGGACCTCGCGAATTGTATGATGCCGAACGGGCCTTTCAGGCCGGTTGTGATGGCAGCCTCAGTAAGCCCTTGAGAACCCTGGAACTGGTTAAAACGGTCAAGGAACTTCTGTCGTCGCCGGTTGCTTCCCTTGACCGATTCCACTCCGACTCACCGTCACCAGTGCCTCCGGTGGAAGCTGCGCCTCTCCCGAGGAGTGCCGATGTATTCTCCCTGACTCCCTTACAGTGCCGGGCCACTCCATTTCCCTATACTCGAGACCTCGGCAGGTCGGGGCTTAAGACGAGCGAATCGGAGGATAAGAGTTGGGACGGTAATCTTCTCGGGAAAGAGAAAATGGATTTGTTGGTCGACCGATTGGTTGAACTCATTCGAAGGGACTTGCCGGGGCTGCTCCGAGAAGTGCCCTCAGACTGATCTCTGCTATAATTTCCTTTTTTGTCCGCTATGCCGGGCTTATGTGTAGGTTGTCGTGACGAGGTTCCGCAACCGACAAGGCGTGTGCCCCGCAAGGCGGGTACCCCAGGGCCCCGCAGGTGTCAGCCTGCAGGATGCCGGGAAGCACAAAGCAGGCAGAGCGAATGATGTCGACACTGCAGTAGACGATCCGTGCATAATTCTGTCTGGAACCCTGTTTGATGGCCAATAATAAGTCCATTTCCAAAGCATATGATCCCGTCGCCGTGGAGAAGAAATGGTACGGCTGGTGGGAAGAGCAGGGGTTTTTCCGTGCGGATCCCCACTCCGACAAGCCTCACTATTCGGTTGTATTGCCCCCTCCTAATGTCACTGGCAGCCTCCACATGGGACATGCTCTCAACATCACATTGCAGGATCTCATCGCTCGGTGGAAGAGGATGCAGGGATATGACGTGCTCTGGCTGCCCGGGACCGATCATGCCGGTATCGCCACACAAAACGTGGTAGAGAGGCGTCTGGCCCAAGAAGGGAAAAGGCGGACCGACTTGGGTCGCGAGCAGTTTGAAAAGGTGGTGTGGGAGTGGAAAGAGCAAGCGGAAGGCAACATCTTGAATCAAGCCAGACGACTGGGATGTTCCTGTGACTGGAGTCGTCAGCGATTCACTCTGGATGAAGGGCTTTCGCGTGCCGTTCGAGAGGTGTTTGTGCGACTTCACGAAGACGGGCTGGTGTATCGAGGTGAATATCTGGTCAATTGGTGCCCGCGTTGCACCACCGCCATTTCTGATCTTGAAGTGGAATATCAGCCGGCCCAGGGAAAACTCTGGCACATCCGATATCCGGTTGAAGGTGGGACGGATGTGTTAGTAGTGGCGACCACCCGTCCCGAAACTATGTTAGGCGACACGGCTGTTGCGGTTCATCCCGATGATGAGAGGTACGCTCAGCTGGTGGGTGGCACCGTCATTCTGCCTCTGATGGATCGAAAGATCCCGATCATTGCCGACAGTTTCGTGGATAGAGAATTCGGAACTGGCGTGGTCAAGGTGACGCCTGGACATGATCCCAATGACTTTGAGGTCGGAAGGCGCCACCAACTTCCCATTGTTAAAGTCATCGGCGAGGACGGGAAAATGACCCAGGAGGCTGCCGATTTTGCCGGGATGGATCGCAGCGAAGCCCGGGAGAAAGTGGTCGAGGCCCTCCAGGATCTGGAACTCGTCGAACAAATCGAAGAGCACCTACACAATGTTGGCCAATGTCAACGGTGTGAGACCGTTGTCGAACCCCTGGTATCGAAACAATGGTTCGTGAAGGCCAAGCCCCTGGCCGAGGTCACCGTTGAGGCGGTCAAAGCCAGACGAACCGTTTTCGTCCCCGAAAACTACGAACGGATTTATTTCGAGTGGATGAACAACATTCATGACTGGTGTATCAGTCGGCAACTTTGGTGGGGGCATCGGATTCCAGCCTGGTACTGCGACGACTGCCGTGAAGTGACGGTGGCCCGTGAGGCTCCCTCGCGCTGTGAACATTGCCAGGGCGAGGCGCTGACACAGGAGACTGACGTTCTGGATACCTGGTTCAGTTCAGCCTTGTGGCCTTTCTCAACCATGGGATGGCCAGATAAGACCCCGGAGCTTGATCGGTATTACCCCACCAGTACTTTGGTGACCGGCTTTGACATCATCTTTTTTTGGGTCGCACGGATGATGATGATGGGACTTCGTTTCATGGGTGACGTCCCTTTTCACACGGTCCACATCAACGGGCTGGTAAGGGATGAAAAAGGGCAGAAAATGTCCAAGTCTCGGGGCAATGTCATCGATCCATTGGAAATCATGGATGAGTATGGAACGGACGCGATGCGTTTCACCTTGACGATTTTGGCCGTTCCAGGCACCGACATTCCTTTTTCCATCAGCCGAATGGCGGGGTACCGGGCGTTTTGCAACAAGATCTGGAATGCCGGTCGATTTTTGTTGTTGAACCTTGACGATGAGACGCCCGCTTCGGTCCAGGAGATCGACACATTTCGAGAGAAGAACCAGCTTGATCTGGGCGAGCGCTGGATTCTGAGTCGGCTGCAGAGAGTGATCTCTGAAACCAACATTAATCTGGAAAAGTTCCGATTTCACGAAGCCAGCAATGAACTCTATCACTTTTTCTGGCATGAGTTTTGTGACTGGTTCGTGGAACTTGCCAAGAGGAACCTGAACGGTGAGGATCTGGAGGAAAAGCATCGAACCTGCCGGGTAGCCACCTACGCTCTGGACGAAAGCCTTCGGTTGCTGCATCCGTTTATCCCCTTTATCACCGAGGAACTGTGGCAGGAGCTGCCCCATTCGGGTGATTCGCTGATGTTGGCTCAGTACCCGGTTGACCACCCGGAGTGGATTGACACCGAAGCTGAAGAACAGATGGACGGTTTCAAGGAATTAGTTACCGATATCCGTACTTTCCGATCTGAAAACAACATCGATCCTCGGAAGAGAATCCCCGCCCAGTTGGTGTGTGAGAAGCAACAGGAAAGCTTTCTCGAGTCGCAGTGTGAGCAGATCAAGAGCTTGGCCCACTTGAGCCAGGTCGATCTGGTCCCTCAATTCGATTCTGAAGGAGGGCGGGTGCCGGGTGTTTCCAGGGTGGCTGATTTTGTCCTGATTCTGGATGACGTGATTGATGTGGAAGCCGACCGCCAGAGACTGATCCAGCAAATCAGTCGCACTGAAGAGAATGTCCAACGCCTCCACAAGCAGTTACAAAACTCAGAATTCGTCAATAAGGCCCCTGAGCAGGTAGTCGCCACCGCTCGCGAGCGCCAGGCCGAGGCGGTTGAGCAACTCGGGAAACTGCAGGAGAAACTGGATGGACTTCCTCAATCTTGATCCTCTCTTGAGACAGGCCCTGGCCGAAGACCTGGGAAGAGGAGACATCACTACCGATGCCATTCTGGGGCGAAGGGGTTTCTCAACGAGGGATGAGATCCGGATCGAGGCGACCCTGATTGCCAAGGAGGAACTGGTTCTGGCCGGATGGCCCCTCTTCGTTCGCGTATTCGAACTGCTGGGAGCAGTGGAAACAAAGCCTTGCTTTGAGGAAGGTACACCCGTTCCCCGGGGAGAACTCGTGGGAACCCTGGAGGGTACGGCCTCGTTGTTGCTCAAGGGAGAGCGGGTGGCTCTGAACTTCCTCCAGCACCTGTGTGGGATTGCCACGCTGACCCGACGTTATGTCGATCTCGTGGCCCATACTCAGGCCAAGGTTCTGGACACGCGTAAAACCACGCCCTTGTGGAGATCGCTTGACAGGTATGCGGTAAGGATCGGGGGAGGACACAATCACCGGTTTGGGTTGGATGATGGCATTCTCATCAAGGAAAATCACATTTCCGTTGCCGGAGGTGTAAGGGAAGCTATTGAAGCCTGTCGAGCCTCGAAGAATCATCTGCAGAAGATCGAAGTCGAGGTCAGGAATAACGAGGAGATCACCGATGCCCTCGGAGCTGGAGTCGACATACTGCTGCTGGACAACATGACCCCCGAACAGGTTCGGGAAGCGGTTGAGAGGGTTCAGGGACGTTGTCTGGTCGAGGTCTCGGGAGGGGTCGATGAAACAAACATCGTTCAGTACGCTGAGGCAGGAGCCGATTTAGTTTCTTCCGGCATCTTGACCCATTCGTCTCCATCATCGGATTTAAGTCTTATTCTGGAAGCCCGATGAAGACGGAACTCCGGGGCATCGGTCCGCTTTTCAAGCAATTTGACTATCTTGAGAGCATCGACTCGACCAACGACTATTTAAAAGCGTTTGTGGCTGAGGGAGAGCCCCGGATCGTGGTGGCCCGGGAACAGACCGCCGGGAAAGGGCGGTACTCTCGGACGTGGCACTCACCAGCCGGCGAGGGCCTGTATGTGTCGTATCTTCTGTATCCGGAATGGCACATCGAGCAGGCTCCTTTTCTGGAGATCCTGGCCGGATTGGCGGTCGTCAAAGCCATCAGCCGAGAAGCTCCTTCCACCCTTGCAATCCAGCTCAAGCGTCCCAACGATGTGTATCTTTCCGGGAAGAAAGTCTGTGGAGTTCTGACCGAGACGAGTACACTTCAAGGCCAGATCCTGTGGGCCATTGTTGGAATGGGGGTCAATCTTTATCAAACTCATTTCCCAGATGACTTGAGCCAAGAGGCTACCTCGCTTGCGTCGGAAGGTCTGAGGGTCGAGCATCCGCTTGAGTTTTGTGAAACCCTGACCGAGGAATTTCAGCGTCTGTACGGGGAACTGGTGAAGGGGTCATGGGCAAGTCTCCAGAAGGAATTCGACCGCCTGCTATGAGTATTTTTAGCTACCAGGACCAACCGGGTTACTTCAGGCGTTTAAAGGAGGCATTGAAGGCCACCAAAGACGAAATCAACCACCAAATGAATCAGGTGATGGGTCCTGGGGATAGTCCCCTCACTGAGAGTCAGATCGAAAGTCTGGAAGATGTCCTGATTGGTGCTGACATTGGAGTGCAGACGAGCCTGGCCATTCTGGAGAGAGTCCGAGAGGAGACCCGTGGCCGTTCCGTTCTCTCAAGAGATCAGGTCAGGGGAATGATTCGAAATCAGGTTCTGGAAATTTTTCAGGCCAGCCGTCAGGAGAATCCAGGCCAGGTACCGACCTCTCGACCTCAGGTGGTCTTTGTGGTGGGTGTCAACGGGGTGGGAAAGACCACGACGGTAGGCAAACTGGCACACCTTTTCCGACAAGAGGGAAAAGAAGTTCTGGTGTGTGCGGCCGATACCTTCCGGGCCGCAGCTGCGGAACAGCTCACGATATGGGCCCAGCGGACCGGGTCGGATATTGTTCAACAGGGTGCCGGGGCCGACCCGACTGCAGTGCTCTTTGATGCCATGGCCGCTGCTCGGGCGAGAAACACGGATGTTCTGGTGGTGGACACTGCAGGACGCCTGCACACCAAGACCCATCTCATGGATGAGGTACAGAAGATGAAGCGCCTCGCCGCTCGGGAAATGGAAGGAGCCCCCCACCAGGTGTACTGGGTTCTGGATGCCACGACGGGACAGAATGGACTCAATCAGGCTCGAGAGTTCTTCAAGCAGATTGGAATCACGGGTGTGGTCGTGGCCAAGCTGGATGGAACGGCCAAGGGCGGTATCGTGGTCGCTATTGCCAGGGAACTGAAAATCCCTATCCGCTACGTGGGGATCGGGGAGCAGGCCGAAGACCTCATCCCTTTTTCTGCCGAGGCCTTCGTGGACTCATTGGGACTCTAGCCCGCATTTGTCACACCTCCTCTACTGCATCGGCGCAATGATCCACCCTGACTGTGTTGCACTCCTTCGGCCTCCTCAACGTACCTTATAGTACGTTTGCGGGGGCCTGTGGTACCCGCTTGCGGGTCATGCGCCTTGTCAGGCCGTCCCTTTCTTCGCTTCGCTCAGATGAAGGCGGCGCCGCTTCGTGACGAGAAGGTATGAGAAATGCGGGCTTCTAGCCCGTTCGAATTCTCCATTCTGAATGCCTCCCGTGAAACCTGTGGCGAACTACAGCCGGATGAGCTGGGCGAAAGTCACAGCGGGGATGTTGCGAATCTTGTCCAGGGTATCTTTCTGGACGTCACCGTCCGTATTGACCACCCCGACGGCATAGGGTTGGTCTCCCTCTCTTCCCAGGACAAAGGAAGCGATGTTGACTTTTGCCTCTCCCAGGATCATACCGACCTGTCCAATCACTCCAGGAGTGTCTTCGTTCCGGATAAAGAGAATCTGGTTGCCGAGGGCTGTTTCAACCGGGATGCCGTCGATGGAGACCAACCGAAGGTTGCCTCGATGCAATATGGCACCTTCAATCCATTCAGTCTTTTCAGGGGAGCGCAACTGGATACTGATCAGGTTAGTGTAACTGCGCGGGCGAGTGCTCACGGTTTCGATGACGTTAATTCCTCGTTCCTTGGCATAATTTCTTGCGTTGACCTGATTGACTTCCTCCGAGAGGATAGGTTTCAGAATGGCCTTCAAAATGTAATTCCCGATGGGCTTATAATTGAGTTGTGCAAGTTCTCCGTAGTAGCGAATGCCCACTTCTGAAAGCCTGATGCCCGAAACCTGGGAGATAAAGGATCCCAGCTTTTCGCCCAGGCTGACATAGGGCTGGATCTGATCCAACTCGGCACTGCTCATGGAGGGGAAGTTGACCGCATTAAGTATCACTTCTTGCTGCAGATAGGTGGTCACCTGCTGGGCGATCTCAGATCCGACCTTGGATTGCGCTTCAATGGTCGAACCGGCAATGTGGGGAGTCAGGATCGACCGATCTGAAGCGAGGAGTCGCGGATTAATATCAGGCTCGTTTTCGAAGACATCCAACCCTGCTCCACCCAGGTGACCTTCCTCCAGGGCATCTGCCAGATCTTCCTCTGCCACCAGATCTCCTCGCGCCGCGTTGATGAGGAATGCTCCCTTCTTCATCAGCTTGAAGGTCTTGTCGCACATGAGATGCCGAGTCTTCTCGTTCGAGGGAAGATGTAGGCTGACAAAGTCAGAACGAGACAGGACGCTTTCAATTGGGCACAGTTCAATGCCCAGTTCATTGGCGTATTCTTCGCTTACAAACGGATCATAAGCCACGACCGTCATGTGGAAGGCCTGTGCCCGGTGGGCCAATATAGAGCCGATTTTCCCTACCCCCATGATTCCCAGTGTTTTACCGTGGAGTTCCTGTCCTATGAAGGCTTTTTTGTTCCAGTTGCCCGCTCGCAAGGAGAGATCCGCGAGACGAATCTTTCGGGCCAGGGCCATCAACAGGGCAAAGGCATGTTCGGCCGCACTGGTACTGTTGCCGCCCGGGGTATTCATCACCACCACACCTTTACGAGTGGCGGCATCCAGATCAATATTGTCCACACCTGCGCCAGCCCGTCCGATAACCCGCAGATGGTGGGCCGAGGTGAGTAGTTCGGCGGTAACCTGGGTCTTGCTGCGAACGATCAATCCTGCAGCATCCCCAATCTCCGAGACCAAATCATCTGGAGAGAGGTCCGGTTGATAGACCACTTCAATGCTGTCTTGCTGTTCGAGATAGTCAAGACCGTCCTGTGAAATCGGATCCGAGATTAAAATTTTCATCTGGCGGTCTTCCAGTCTAGGTGTTGTGTCATTTCTTGGAGGCTTCACGCATGGCTGCCTGGAGGCCGGAACCCAATTCGATCTTCGCTCCCATCTTCAACAGACAGAGCTCAATAGCTGACAATACGGTGAAAACATCCAATACATCAAAGTAGCCCAGATGGGCTATGCGAATGATCTTTTTTTTCAAATCTCCCTGGCCGCCTGCAATCTTGATCCCGAGGTCTGTTTCCAGATGTTTGATCAACTTAACCGAGGAGACCCCCTCGGGAGGGAAGGCCGCGGTGACGGCGTTGGCTGGAGAAGAGGAAAGGAGTTGGAACCCCATCGCTTTGAGCCCTTCACGAGTGGTTCGAGCCATCAGTTCGGTCTCGGCCAGTACGGGGGCGAGACCCTGTCGGAGAATTTCTCGTGTCGTCTCGTGTAGCCCGACGATCAGTGAAATTGCCGGAGTGAAGGCAGTTTGTCCAGCACGTTGTTGAGTCACCTCCTGGGCCAGATTGAAGTAGTACGGGAGTGAGGGATTGGAGGTGATCTTCTCAAGAGCCCTGGGACTCAAAGTCAGAAAAGACAGTCCCGGCGGCAGAGCAAAGGACTTTTGAGAACCGCTAATCACAATGTCCAGGCCCCACAGATCGGTTTCCACCGGTTGGGTAAGAAGTGCCGTGATGGCATCAACGACGATGAGGACCTGAGGGAACTCTGCGTGAATTTGCTTGGCAATCTCTTCCAGGTCATGGGAGGTTCCGGTAGAAGTTTCACATCCCTGAATCAAGACTGCCTTGATATTCGGGTTGTTTCTCAAAGCTTGGCAGATGTCCTCGGGTGAAGCGGCCTGGCCGCTCTCTTTGTCGATAGAAGTGTGAGGGATTCCGTGGGTTTTGCAAAGTTCTCCCCAACGTTCCCCGAATTTTCCGGCGACGATGGTGAGGGCGTGGTCATCGGAGGAAAATAGATTGGTGACCGCGGCTTCCATGGCACCGGTTCCTGAAGAAGCCAAGATGACCACGTCATGTTCGGTCCTGAATAGTTTCTGCAAATTCTGGCAGGTCTGGACCAGAAGCTCTTTAAACTGGGGCGTTCGATGATGCAGGATCGGTCGCGACATGGCCAGCTGGGCTTCCGGCATCAGAGGGGTCGGCCCGGGTGTGAAAAGTCTTGTCTTTCGCATCGTGGAATCATACTACAAACAGGAAGTGGAGTTGACCCCTGACGGGCAGGTTCTCAGGAGTCGAGCTCTGTTGGAGAATCTGCCGACGGCTAGCCTTGACCTGGTCCTCAATTCTTCCTTATGATCAGGTCTTCATGATGCATGCTGTTTGGATTTGTTTTGCTGCGTGGTTCGTGCCCGGTGCCGGGCATATGTTGCTCAAGAAATGGGAGCGAGGAGTCGTTTTCCTGACGGCTTTGATGGTTTTGTTTATCTGTGGCGTGATGATGGATGGAAGGCTTTTCGGTCTCACCCCCGGATTCTTCGGGGTCCTCAAGTTTATCGCAGATGCTGGGTCCGGGCTTCCGTATGGGGTGGCCAAGCTGATGGGATGGGGAACGGGCGATGTCACCAGCTATACCTACGAATATGGGAACACTTTCTTGTTCACGGCGGGCCTGCTCAACATGCTCCTGGTTGTTGACGCCTTTGATATCTGCCGGGGACGAAAACAGTGAACCACTACATTGCGATCTTGATTCTGTCACTGTGTATTGGTTCGGTGTTTACCTTGATCGTCAAAGAGGATGTCGCGGCGCGTCTCCGCTATTTCCTCAAGCTCATGGGCTACATGGTGCTGGGTTCATTCGTCGCTTCCTGGGTGATGTACTGGATCCCATAGTCCGGAGGCCTCACGCATCATCGGGAGAATCCCTGTTTAGTGATCTCTGATCTTGCCGCTCAAGCTGGGGGATGATGATCAAGAGACTTTTGGATTGGGGCCCGGCCGTCGCATGTGGAGCACTCATTTTTTTGTTGTCCCACCAAAGTCATCCTCCTGGTGTCGAGTGGTTTGCGTCCTTCGACTACGCCGTCCATTTTCTGGAGTATGCCGTCTTTGCCCTCACCCTGGTATGGGGGGCGACTTCCAGATGGAACTGTCCCCTGACACCTAAGAGTGTTGCTGCGGTTTGTGCGGTGGCCATTTTGTATGCTCTCAGCGACGAATGGCACCAGTCTTTTGTTCC
>JAZFRU010000139.1:0-30532 GCA_036445815.1 Acidobacteriota bacterium
TCTGAATCCCTTTTCTTCCGGAGGGCAGGGCGTATCTGCTCCATGATCTCGGCAATGTGAAAGTATTGGTTCAGAACGTAAAAGTGAATTCCTGAGACCCCGTGGCGCAAGAGATCCAGCGTCTGACCCACGGTGTGCTCGATGCCGAGTTCGCGAACCTGATCGCGATCTTCCCCGGCCTCAGTCAACTTGCGGTGCAGGGCGTCCGGAATACTGGAGCCGCACATCTGAGTAATTCGTTGGATCTGCTGCAGATTCAAGATGGGCAGGAGTCCCGGGACGATAGGCTGGGTGATTCCGAGGGCCCGACAGCGGTCGACGAAATGGTAAAAGACCTGGTTGTTGTAAAAAAGCTGAGTAATAATAACATCGGCTCCAGCGTCGACCTTTCGCTTCAAATTTCGCAGGTCGGTCTCGAAATCGGGCGTTTCAACATGAGCCTCGGGATAACCGGCCACTGCAACGCCGAATCCACCAAAGCCCCGAATGTGTTCTACCAGCTCATTCCCGTGGCGGTAGCCCCCTGCAGGAGGCTCGAAGGTTTCCTGGCCCTGGGGGGGGTCGCCTCTCAAGGCGACGATATTTTCAATATTTTCTTGACGAATGGCATCCAGGATCCGGCTGATGTCGGCCTGGGTGCTCCCCACACAGGTCAGGTGATGGGCCACTTCCATGCCATAGGAGTTTTTGATTTTGGACGCCAGTTCCAGGGTTCGATCCTGGGTGGTGCCCAGCGCACCATAAGTGACGGTGAGGAATGAGGGCTCCAGAGCGATCAGCTTGGGAAGGCGTTCTTCCAGCTTAGTGAGACCCTCCTGGGTGTTGGGGGGGAATAATTCGAAGGAGACAACTGGACTCGGGCTGGCATAGAAAGCAGATAATTTCATTGAGACTGTAATAGTAATGAGAATGACCCCTTTGCGGCAATCGAATTTTGGGTGTATTCTGCAATTTTGGATGCGGATACTGATTTTGGGCGGAGGGGCCGTGGGCGCTTCGGTGGCGCGTCGCCTCATCCGCGAAAAAAATGAAATTGTGATCGTCGAGGGCAGCGAGGAGCAGTGCGCCCAGCTGGAGGACACCCTTGATGCCAAAATTGTTCAGGGCAATGCAGCCAGCATCGGAACCCTGAAAAGGGCCGGTCTCAGTGAGGCTGACATGCTCATCGCCGTCACCAACAGCGATGAGGCCAACATCCTCGGTTGCCTGATTGCTCAGGCTCACGCCAACGTAGAAATCAAGGTGGCCCGTCTTCGAACCCACGAGGTGGGGCTGTGGCGATCCCTCTGTGGCGGTGAACTTCTCAACATCGATCTCGTGATCCATCCTGACGAGGAGACAGCTGAACGTATTCAACGGGTCGTGGGTCTTCCGGGAATTTCAGATATCCGGGAGTTCGCTGAGGGGAAGGTGAGCCTGGTAGGCATGAACCTTGCCGCGGACAGCTGGCTGGTCGGGAAGAGCATGGAGGATTTGAGAAAAAGCGGACCACCATCCAACACTCTGGTGGCCATGCTTTTCCGAGGAAACCAGGTGATCATCCCGCGAGGCGATGATCAGCTTCGCGCCGGAGACCATGTTTATATTGTCGCCACCACCGACCAGGTGTCGGATACCTTCACATTCATGGGAGTCGAAGCGGCCGAGCGAGTCAAGCGGGTCTTTATTGTTGGCGGCAAACAGATTGGAATCGAAGTGGCTCTCCGATTAGAAGGAAAAGGAGTGCAGGTGAAGCTCTTTGAGCGAGATCTGGCGCGCTGCAAAAGGATCTCTGAGTTGGTGAAGGACACCGTCGTCGTTCACGCCGACGGTACCGATCAGATGACGCTGGTGGAGGAGAACATCGAGGGAATTGATGCCTATCTGGCACTGACCGGAGATGACGAAGACAACATTATCTCTTCCCTCCTTTCAAAGCGGTTGGGAGCGCGGAAAGCCATCGCCCTGGTTAACCGGCTTGATTTTCTCCCGATGGCCCAACTTCTGGGCATCAACTCGATTTTCAGCAGCCGGCTGGTCATCGTCGATCGAATCTTACAGTTCGTCCGCAAAGGGCACATTCTTTCGGTCACCACCTTTCGTCAAGAGGAAGCCGAGGCCATCGAGTTGATAGCCGATGCCGGGACCAAATCGATTGGCAAGACATTGAAGGAGCTGCATCTGCCTCATGGGGCGATTGTGGGCGGCATCTCCCGGCCCTCGGGTGAGGTCCTTATCCCTCGAGGCGACTCGGTGATCCAGGCAGGCGACCGAGTGCTCCTGTTTTGCCTGGAAGGACTGGTACCCGAGCTTGAGTCCGCTTTTATTGCCGGATCGGGAAGAGCCAAGGCGTGATCCGTTGGCCAACCGTCTTGAATGCCACGGGGTATTTCATCCTGGCTTTGACGGGAGTCCTGGCACTGACGACTCTCATCGCCTACTTTCTTGACACAGCAGATATTGCCCCACTGGTTTCAGCGACGATTACTTCCGGAGGCCTGGCCGGCTTCCTGGTACTGGTATTTCGAGGTCCAGTGAGGGAGTTTTCTCATCGCGAGGGGATCTTGCTGGTGTTGATCACCTGGGTGTCTTTCAGCGCTTTGGGTGCCCTGCCCTTTTATTTCTCAGGATTCGTTGACAGTTTCACCGATTCTTTTTTCGAGTCGATCTCAGGATTCACCACCACCGGAGCCACTATTCTGGTAGACATTGAGGCCTTGCCGAGGGGCCTGCTTTTGTGGCGATCGCTCACCCATTGGATTGGCGGAATGGGAATTATTTTGCTGGGCATAGCGATTCTTCCTCTGATCGGAACCGGTGGAATGGAGCTTTACCGATCGGAATTCTCGGGGGCCAAGAGTGAAAAACTGGCGCCCCGAGTGGCGGAAACAGCGCTTGCCTTGTGGAGGCTCTATGTGGCCTTTAGCTTGGCGCAGTACATCGCCCTTCGTTTGGCCGGAATGGATTCTTTTGAGGCCGTTTGTCATACCTTCTCCACGATGGCAACCGGAGGATTTTCAACCCGGAACGCCAGTATTGAGGCATTCAACAGTCCCGCAATTGAGGCCATCATCATTGTCTTCATGCTGATAGCGGGAATCAGTTTCACCCGGCATTATCGGCTTCTGGTGGAACGTCGACCCAGGTCCTTTTTTGGAGATCAGGAGGTTCAATTCTATTTAGGGCTTCTGGCCTCTGGGACCCTGGCCATTGCCATAGTCCTGACTTTAAACTCACATCAGCCATTGGAGGCCGTCCGCGTTGCTCTTTTTCAGGTCGTTTCCATCATGACGACTACTGGCTTCGCGTCAGCGGATTTTGAGTTATGGGCCCCTTTTGCCCAACTGCTGCTCCTGGCTCTCATGTTTGCCGGAGGCTGTACCGGATCAACGGCGGGTGGCTTGAAGGTTGCAAGGCTGTTCCTGCTGTTTCGGGTCGTGGGGCGAGAGTTTCGCAGAATGGTCGAGCGGAGAGGAGTATTTTCGGTTCGACTGAACCAGGAAGCCGTCAGTGAGAACACCATTCAAAGCCTACTCAATCTGGTCTACCTTGCCTTTTTGATAAATTTCTCGGCCTGCATGGCCCTCACTGCGGTGGGGGTGGATGTTTTGACAGCCATTGCTGCCGTGGCCGCCTCCATGTTCAATATCGGCCCCGGCCTGGGGAGCGTCGGTCCTACCGAGAACTATGCGCATATGCCGGTTCTGGCCAAGTGGGTACTGAGCTTTTGCATGCTGGCTGGCCGGCTGGAATTCTACACGGTCCTGATCATCTTTACCCGATCCTTCTGGAGAAAGTAAAAGAGCCTGGATCACGCGCCTTGTCAGGCCGACCCTCCCGCCGTTTCGTGACGACCTGGTGTGAGAAAGGCAGGCTTGAGCGGCTATCCGGAATCGGCGCAGGACTTCATTCATTCTTTCGTGAAACTTGAAACGCGCTGGTCGAAGGCCAGCGGCCGAGGCGCCTCCCACACTTCGGACTCACCTTCCACGGCAAGAAGTGTAGGGACGCACGACCGTGCTCATCAGATTCACACGCTCGAGCCCAGTCGTGGACGATGATCCGAAGAACATAGAGTTTCATCAGTTCGGGCTAGGTTAGCTCGATCTCTTCAAGTCCCTCGAAGAAATCAACGATTCCGGTTTCCAGAGAATACTCCGCACCCAGCACCAGCAGTCCCTCATTTTCGATAAGCTTGCCAAGCATTTTTGATCCTTCCCGGAGTTGCTTCACGGAGGCGCGAACATTGGCTCGAACGGCCTGTTGGATCAAGTCGTCCTGATTGCTCGGCTCCCCGGTTCCCAGCCCTTCAAGGGAAGGTAGAACTTGATCAATGATCGATTGAAGATGAGGAGATTGAGCTTTACCTGGCCGTAGCAGTCCCTCGAGCGTGGTCACAATCGCGCCACAGCGGGAGTGACCCAGGACCACCACCAGCCGAGTCCCAAAATTCAGCGCGGCAAATTCCACGCTGCCCACCTGCGAGGGGCCGGCGATGTTCCCCGCCACGCGGATTACAAAGAGATCGCCAAACCCCTGATCGAAGACGAGTTCAACGGGGACACGCGAATCGGAACAGCCCAGGAGGATGGCGAAGGGCCGTTGGGTAGCGGAGGCCTCGGGGAGCCTGGCGGCACCCGGGAGTGCATTTGAGCGCGGGTTGCCGGAGACAAAACGACGGTTTCCCTGGTGGAGGGCGTCAAGGGCTGCGAGAGGTGAAATCATGTTAGCAATGGTTTCGGTTCCGACTGTTTTCAGGCAACCCATCGCAGGGAGTTTTCCCTGCGACGAAGATTAGGAGAAGTCCGCCGCTCCATGGAGGCGTCATGAACCCCTTATCTTGACATAGCCATGCCATAACCAACCCACACCAGGGACAGCCCCAGCACGAGATGCAGGCCGACGTTGATGGTGGCGCGAAGGTGCTCGGCGTCTCTGATCATGGCAAATGTCTCGTAGCCAAAAGCTGAGTAGGTCGTGAACCCGCCAAGAAAACCGATGAGAGCAAGCCTTCGCACTTCGGGAGTGAACAGTTGCCGAGAATCCATAAGGCCAGCGAAAATGCCGATCAAGAGGCATCCCAGAAGGTTGACCGTCAAAGTCCCATACGGGAAGGTTGTCAGAGGAATCTTGCGATGCACCCATCCGCTCATTCCATACCGGAACAGGGCGCCCACGAATCCGCCTGAACCTACCAAGGCTGCGTTAACCAGGGCCGTTTTCAAAATCACCTCCGTATGTCATTTTCCGTTGCCGGAATTATACAGGGAGTCCCCCACCAAGCCCTGGCCGGGGTCGCCTTCAGGAGGAATCCACTCGTTCGAGGGCCCAGACTCCTTTCGTTTATTCCCCTTGCTTCAGCTTCTTCCTGATTTCTTCTTTTTTGACCAGCAGCCGGTCCAGTGCCGAGGAAGCCGAATCTTCCGTCTCTGCCCTCTTGATCTCCTCCTGAATTTGGAGACTGAGGCGTTGGTACTGCTTTTTTTGAAGGGCCAGAATGCTGTTCTGAATGGCCTCCTCAGAGAGAAGCAACTCGCTGGATTTCAGTGCCAATTCCTCAAGGAGGTCCCGATCGCTGTCATCGTTGACCAGCTCTCTGAGGCGAACGGTCGAGATCGCGACCTTCTCCTTCTGCAGCTGGAAGATCTTTTCAAGGATAGGCTCGGTTCGAAGCCCTTCAAACAGTTGGGGTTCCACTTGATCCAGGGTAAGTTCAACCCATTGTTCCTCCAGAAGGGCCACCAACAAGATCCTTTCAGCCGGTGTTACCTGGTCCGCCACCAGGGAGTACTTCACGGAAGACAGCATTTCGGTCTGCCGGGGGACCTTCCTCATTTCCGCCAGGATCAAATTTTCATCCACCTGCACCCGGGAAGCGATCCGGGTCACATGTTCCGCCTGTTCGATCTTGTTGGGAATTTTGGCGAGATAGGGCAAAATCTGAGAGACGATCGCCTGTTTTCCCTTGGGGCTTGATGGCGCTTTTTGCTGGTTGAGGAATTGGGATAGGGCAAAATCGAGATAGGACTGCGAGGTTTTAAGCTTTTCCTGGTAGATCTCAGTTCCCTCTCTTCGAATAAAGGTGTCTGGATCCTCACCCGCGGGAAGCTGGAGGACGTTAACGTGAAACCCTTCTTCCAGGAAAAGATCAATCGATCGAATGGCCGCTGCTGTGCCAGCCGAATCGGGGTCATAGTTGGTGATGACGTTCCGGGTGTACCGGCCCAGAAGCTTGACCTGATTTTCAGTGAGGCTGGTGCCCAGCGAAGCCACGATATTGGGAACGCCAAACTGGAAAGGGACAAGGCAGTCAAAGTACCCTTCCACCAGAATAGCGAAGTCGCGCCGACGAATCTCATCGCGGGTGATGTTGAGCGGATACAGATGACGGCTCTTGCTGTAGAGAGGGGTTTCCGGGGAATTCAGGTATTTGGGGAGTCCGTCGCCCAGGATGCGGCCACCAAAAGCAATCGTTTTTCCCGATAAATCACGAATTGGCAGTACGATGCGGTTTCGAAATCGGTCATAAACCTGACCCGAATCACCCTCCCGAACCAGGCCGCAGGCCAGAAGCTGTTGGACCGGATAACCTCTCTTTTGGAATTCTTCAAAAAGTCGTTTGCCGGGTGGCGCGTAGCCGATGGAAAATTGCTTGACGGTTTCCGGGCTGATTTGTCGCTTTTCCAGGTAGGAAAGCGCCTCCTGCCTTTCAGAGAGACAGTGGCAGAAGAAATCGGTGGCAAGTTTCATGATCTCCAGGAGAAGCGGGCGTTGTTCGCTGCGAGAACTGGAATCTGTGGAGGCGTTAGGAATCTGAATACCGTGGCTCTCGGCCAGGTGTTTGATCGATTCCGGAAAGGTCATATTTTCCATCAACATGACGAACTTGAAGATGTCGCCGCCTGCGCCGCAGCCAAAGCACTTGAAGATTTGTTTGGACTCACTTACCAGAAAGGAAGGCGTTTTCTCGGAATGGAAGGGGCACAGGGCGGCGTGATCCTTCCCTTTTTTGTCCAGCCGAACATACCCCCCCACCAGATCCACGATGCTGACGCTGCCGCGTACCTGCTCCACAAAGGAATCTTCGAATCTCATAGCTGTGGTCCGCGCGTCAACCAACCACCACCAACTCCTTCTCCCTTCCCCTCCGCGGGGCGGGGTTCAGGGGGCAGGGGGCAGCTTCTCCCTGTTAATCATACTGGCAATGTAACCCGCGCCAAAACCATTGTCGATGTTTACCGCAGCCACGTTGGGGGCGCAGCTGTTGAGCATACCCAGTAAGGCCGCCAGCCCCCCGAACGAGGCTCCGTAGCCGACGCTGGTCGGAACCGCAATAACGGGAAGATCCACCAACCCTCCGACCACACTGGGTAAAGCGCCGTCCATTCCTGCCACCACGATGACCACCCGGCAGGATTGAAGGACCTCTCGTTGGTTCAGAATTCGGTGCAGGCCTGCGACGCCGACATCGTAGGAACGGGTCACCTGGTTTCCCAGAAACTGGGCCGTCACCAGTGCCTCTTCAGCGACCGGGATATCAGCGGTGCCGGCGCTGAAGACGCCAATCTTACCGATGCCTTCCTCGAGGGGCTCCCGGACGATGGTCACGGCCTGGCAGTTGGCGTGAAAGTGACAGTCGTCGTAACGGGATTTCAGTTGATCGAACACCTCGGGCCCGGCAGAAGTGATCAGGACGTTGGGACTGTGTCGAGCCAGAGCCTCGGCGATTTCAATGATCTGCTGGAGGGTCTTCCCTCGGCCAAAGATGACTTCAGGAACCCCATGTCGAAGAGATCGATGATGGTCAACTTTGGCGAAATCGAGGTCTTGGTAAGGCAGGTCGTTCAGGAAGGAGAGAATCTCCTCTTCACTTATCTGTCCTTCTTTATAATCCTGGAGCCTCTTCTTGAGACGTTGCAGGGTCATTTGGGCCGCTAGGAATCGCCCTGCTCTGCCAGGACGGCCCGGCGGCTCAGCCTGATTTTGTTTTGACCGTCAACGTTAAGAACCTTGACCTCCATCTTGTCGTCGACCTTCACCTCCTCGTAGATGTCACGAATGTGGTGTTCGGCGACCTCAGAGATATGGAGCAACCCTTCAGTGCCGGGAAGGATTTCCACGAAGGCGCCGAAGTCGACTACCTTCTTGATCGTCCCCATATAGGTCTTGCCGATCTCGGCAGTGGCGGTGATGGCCTCAACCATGGCGACCGCCTCTTGGGCGGCTTCACTGTTGGTGGAGGCAATGGTAACGGTTCCGTCGTCTTCGATATCGATTTTGACTCCGGTCTGCTCGACGATGCCGCGAATATTTTTGCCGCCAGGTCCAATCACCGCCCCAATTTTGGATACGGGAACCTTCAACGTTGTGATCTGGGGAGCATGGCTGGAAACCTCTGATCGAGGGGTTGCGATCGTTTCATCCATCTTGTCCAGAATGTGCAGGCGGCCCAGTTTGGCCTGGGCGAGGGCTTCGGACAGGATCTCCCGGGTGACCCCGTCGATTTTGATGTCCATCTGCAGCGCCGTGATTCCAGCCCTGCTGCCCGCCACCTTGAAGTCCATATCGCCGTAATGATCTTCGGATCCGGCGATATCCGAGAGGATGGCGTAGTTGTCCCCTTCTTTGACCAAACCCATGGCCACTCCGGCGATCGAGGTTCGAATCGGAACCCCGGCGTCCTGAAGAGCCAGAATGCCGCCACAGATGGTCGCCATCGAGGAGGAGCCGTTGGATTCCAGAATGTCTGAAACAATTCGCAAGGTGTACGGGAAACTGTCACTGTCCGGCAAGACCGGGGTGATAGCTCGTTCAGCCAGAACACCATGACCGATGGAGCGTCGACTGGGGCCTCGCAGAAAAGCCACTTCCCCCACACAGAAAGGGGGGAAATTATAGTGGAGCATGAAGGTCTTGGTGGACTCTCCAGTAATGTCATCCAGTCGTTGAACGTCTTGGCCGGTTCCCAGGGTAACGGTCACCAAGGCCTGAGTTTCTCCCCGAGTGAACAGTGCAGATCCATGAGTGCGTGGAAGAAAGGAGACCTCGGTGCTGATGTCTCGAATCTCGTCAAAGGCTCGATCGTCGGGGCGTCTCTTGTTGTCCAGAAGCTCAGCGCGAAAAATCTTCTCCTTGAGGTCACCAAAGAGACGTTTCGCTTCCGCCAACTTATCCTCATCGTCCCCCGCCACGGCCTGAACCACCTCGTCGCGGTGAGCCTTCATTTTTTTATCGCTGACGAGTTTTCCCTTGGTGTGGAGCGCATCAAGAATTCCCTGGGTTGCCTTCTCTGCCAGCTGTTTTTGCAATTCCGTATCAACAACTGCAAGAGGTTCCACCGGACGCTTTTCAATATTGAAACGTTCTCCCAGTTCCTTGATCTTGCTGATCACCTTACGAATAGCCTGATGGCCAAATTCGAGGGCTTCCACAATTTTCTCTTCTTCCAATTCGTGGGCACTGGCTTCAACCATGACAATGGCTGTATCGGTTCCCGCCACAACCAAATTAAGGTCGCTTGTCTCCAATTGTGGAAAGGTGGGGTTCACTACGAATTGACCCTCAACTCGGCCGATGCGGACGGCTCCAATGGGATCATGGAAAGGAATATCCGAAATATACAGGGCGGCAGAGGCGCCAATGAGGGCCAGAACATCCGGATTGACCTCGGCTTCAGCCGACAGTACACTGGCGATGATCTGGGTTTCACAGCGGAAACCCTCCGGGAAAAGGGGTCTCAAGGGGCGATCAATCAAACGACTGGTGAGCACCTCCTTTTCGGTGGGGCGACCCTCACGCTTGAAGAATCCTCCCGGTATTTTCCCTGCAGCATAGTTATTTTCCCGATAGTCACACGTCATCGGGAAGAAATCGATTCCCTTGCGAGGCGTGTGGTCGGCACAGGCAGTTACCAGTAACATCGTGTCACCATAACGCAGCAGCGCAGAGCCATCGGCTTGTTTGGCCACGTTGCCCATCTCAATGGAAAGTTCGCGATCTCCTAAGGGTAGGCTTATCATCTCACTCATTTAATTTTAATCCTCCAGGCCCAACGTTTGGGACCTTCATTGCAGTCCGAATTGTGAATGGGTTCTCAGCGGGAGCGACGGTCGACGGTCGGAGCGGAGAACCCATACATAATTCGGACTTTGGTTAACTTGATCTGCCGAGAAGTGGAATAGTCTAAGTCCAGCACAGCTCAAACAGCTGATCACACGGGGTGAGAAACACGCGGGTTGATCAAATAGGCTTGATTGATTACTGTCCCCTGTCCTATTTCCGGATTCCCAACCGCTCGATCAAGCCTTTGTAGCGGTTGAAATCTATCTTCTTTAAATAATCCAGCAAACGCCGCCGTTGGCCCACCAATTTCAGAAGTCCGCGTCGCGAGTGGTGGTCTTTTTTATGGGTTTTGAAATGTTCCGTCAGGTAGTTGATTCGTTCAGTCAGGATGGCGACCTGGACCTCCGGTGATCCGGTATCAGACCCGTGGAGCTGGTAGCTCGAGATGATCTCGCTTTTCTTCTCTTTGACTAATACCATAGCTGAACTTTTCTCTTCTTCGAAGACGTCAAGGTACCAGAAATGGCCTTTGAAGTAAATAACCTGCCAAGCAGAGCTGGCCCTTCACGAAGCCTTGGGGTGAGCGGACCGATATACCTTAAGCAGTTCTTCCATGGAGAGATGGGTGTACTTTTGAGTGGTCGAGAGGTTCTTGTGACCCAGGAGTTCCTGAATACAGCGGAGGTCCGCCCCGTTATTGAGCAGGTGAGTGGCAAAGGAATGACGGAAAAGGTGAGGGTGAACGTTCAGGAGCAGCGCACTTTTTTTCATGTACTGCTGGAGATTTCGTTCGATGGAGCGAGCCGAGAGCCGGGATCCGCGCAGATTTAAAAAAAGGGCATTGGGCTCGCCGACTGATTTTTGACGGCGCAGCAGGGCGCCTCGTCGGGCCAGGTAGAGGCGGAGCGCCTTTTGGGCTTTCCCCCCGAAAGGAACCAGGCGTTCCTTTTTCCCTTTCCCGTAGACCTTGATCAGTCGCTGATCCAGGGAGAGATCTTCCACATTGGCCTGGGCCACTTCACTGACTCTCAGACCGCTTGCGTACAGGATTTCCAGGATGGCTCGATCTCTGAGCCCTCGGTCGGTCCCGAGGTCGGGAAGTCCCAGGATGGTTTCCACCTCATTGAGCGAAAGAAACCGCGGTTTCCGGTCCGGCAGACGAGGGGTTCGGACCAGGCGGGCCGGGTTGGAGAGCACCTCTCCCCGAGCGTACAAGAAGCGAAAAAAGGAACGAATAGAGGCCAATTTGCGGGCGATTGAACTTTTGGCGTTTTTTCTTTGGTGCAGGTGAGAAAGAAAGTCACGAATGCTGATGTGATCAATCTCGGCGGGATCAACCGAGGGGTCCTTGCCGTCCCGGGTGAGGTAGGCATCAAATTCAAGCAGATCGCGCCGATAATTGGTGATCGTGTGGGGAGAGTAGTTTTTCTGGAACTCCAGACAGTGGAGAAAAGCCTCGATGGAGTTTTGCATGAATCAACTTAAGCACCTGGCTGTGACAGGCCCCGGGGGCGTTCCACGTTCCAGGTTCCACGTTCCACGTAGAGACGGGATTTTCGGAGGTTCAAGCCTGACTGTGAATCGGGGCAGCGCTATTTGACCTTGATCTGATACGACTTGATTTTACGGTGCAGATGGGTTCGCTCCATCCCGATCGCGGTCGCTGTTCGCGATACGTTGCCCTGGTTTTCCACCAACTTCTCCAGGATGAACTGACGCTCAAATTCTTCTCGGGCCTCTTGCCATTTCAAGGCGCGAAGGCTCTGCTCCCTGGAAGTGGATTTCAGAATAGAGGAGGGAAGATCGAACAGGGTGACCCTGTCAGTCTGCACCATGATCACGAGCCTTTCGACCGTGTTCTTGAGTTCCCGCACATTGCCCGGCCAATCGCTCCCTTGTAATTTCTTCAGAGCTTCAGGGTGGATCTGTTTCTTGCGTTTTCCATAGCGATGGCAAAAATCCTCCATGAAGTGGTCCACCAGTTCCGGCACATCTTCTTTTCTTTCCCTCAGCGGAGGCACTTCGAAGGGAATGACATTGAGACGGAAAAACAGATCCTGTCGAAAACGTTCTTCATCCATCTCCCTCTCAAGGTCTTTATTGGTGGCAGCGATGACACGCACATCGACTTCGATGGCCTCATGGCTGCCAACTGGGTAGAACCGTTGTTCTTCCAGGACCCTTAAGACCTTGGCCTGGGTCTTAAGGCTCATGTCGGCAACTTCGTCGAGAAAAAGCGTCCCCTGATCGGCGAGACCGAATTTACCCTTTCGGGTCTCGGTGGATCCGGTATAGGCCCCCTTCGCGCTGCCGAAGAGTTCGCTCTCGATCAGATCCTCGGGAATGGCTGCGCAATTAACCTCAATGAAGGGCTGGTCCTTGCGTGGGCTGTTGAGATGTATCAACCTGGCCACCAGCTCCTTACCCGTACCGTTCTCTCCATAAATCAGGATTCTTCCTTCCGTCGGTGCTGCGTACTCCACTTGCTGGCGCAGCGCCTTCATGGGAACGGAGCTTCCGATCATGGTGGTTTCTCGATGGATGAAGGATTTGAGGTTTTGATTTTCCTTTTCGAGCCGTTTCTGCTTGAGGGCATGCTCGAGCACCAGCACGACTTTTTCCAGCGACAGGGGTTTCTCGATAAAATCAAAGGCCCCCAATTTGGTCGCCCTCACTGCCGTTTCAATGGTTCCGTGTCCGGAGATCATGATGACGTACTGGCCGGGCTTCCGCCTCATGATTTCCTTGAGTATCTCCATCCCATCCAGCCCGGGGAGCCAGATGTCCAGGAACACGGTGTCATATTTGTTCTTTTCCAAATGTTCCAGGCAGGCCTCTCCCGAGGCCACTCCGTGGGTCAGATATCCCTCATCTCCCAGGATTTGTTGAAGGGAGGCTCGAAGATTGGCTTCGTCGTCAACAACCAGAACTCTTGCTTTACTCATACATGTGGCCTTAGCTCACCGGAAGTTCCACAATCAGCCGGGTGCCATGGGGTTGATTGGGCTCGGCCCGGACAAATCCATTGTGCTCGGAAATAATTTGTCGGACAATGACTAATCCCAGACCCGTCCCCTTTTTCTTGGTGGAAAAATAAGGGAGGAAAAGGTTCTCATAGTCCTCGGGAGCGATTCCGATTCCGTTATCCTGAAATTCGATCGTTACCGATTCGCGGCCATCATTGAAATGGGTCCGAATGAGAATGGCGGGGGCTTCCGAAGCTTCTGAAAGAGCGTCGAGGGAGTTGTTGATCAAGTTGACGAAGGCTCGTTGCATTTGCTGAGGATCGACTCTCACCTGTTCAATTTTCGGATCGAAGATCTTTCTGATAGCGACTTTCTCCAGGCCCCCATCGTAAAGGGTCAGAGTCTGTTCGATGAGCTGATGGAGCTTGACGTCGACGGGTGTGCAGATGGGCAGGCGGGCGAATCGAGAAAACTCCTCCACCAATTCCTTCAACATTTCTGCTTCAGCCACGATGATCCGCGTGGAATCGGCCAGGACCTTCCGAAAATCCTGAACGTCCTGATCGGGAAAGCCGGATTTTAAAAGTTTACCAAATCGCTTTTTCACTCTCTCTGCGGAGAGTTGGATGGGAGTGAGAGGGTTTTTGATCTCATGGGCCAGCCTTCGGGCCACTTCCTCCCAGGCGGCGAACTTCTCAGCCTTGATCAACTCGGTCAGGTCATCCAGGACGATGAGGTATTCGTGTCCTTGTTGGAAGGGAACCGGATTGGAGGTAATGGTGGTGGCCACATGCAGCTGGCGGTCGCCCTGCTTGAAAGTGACTTCCTTCCGATAGGTGCCGTACAGGCGTGAGCGTTTTTTGATGATGGACAGCTCGCTGTGCAGCAGGGGGTCGGTTATCTCTTCGAGGGGCCGGTCCAGGGCCTTGTCTCGGCTAATCAACAGCATTTTCAGAGCCGCCTCATTGACTGCTCGAACGATGTTGGATTCGTCAATGCTGATTACGCCCGTGCCGATGTTATGGAGAATCGTTTCGGTGTATTGGCGGCGTTCATCCAGGCGGACATTGGTTTCTGTCAGCTCATCGTTGGCTTCCTCCAGCTTTTGACGGCTTTGCTTGAGATCGGCTGCCATTCGGTTGAAGGAGTTCACCAGAATGCCCAATTCGTCCACAGCCGAGACATCCACGCGGTGATCGAGATTTCCTGAAGCAAGTTGACCGGCACCTTCCGCCAATGCTTCCAGGGGTACCGTGATCTGCTTGGCGATGTAGGTTCCCAGCCACACGAAACCGAAGACGACGGCCAGGGTTGTCAACCCAAGAATGGAAAAATAATTAAGTTCGAGCTGCCGAAGGCTTCCCTTGATGGCTTCATATTTGGCGGAAGCATCATCGACCTGGATGCTGTGAAAAGAAACGCTTTGAGGAATCGTAAACTGGACAAAGAGTGCGGCCGCCACAGAGTCGACAGAATCGAGGACCGGGATTCCCACGATGCCGTGGTCCACATTGACGAGTCGCTCCAATTGGTAGTGGTTTTCACCCCCCATGACCCGCTCGACGAGGATCTCGGAGGGCCGCCTCTGGGACCATTCCCCCTTTTGAAAGCGTTCTTTCCCAGTTCTGTCCAATACCAGTATGCCGTCGAAGCCATACTCCTCCAGCTTGTTCTGGACCGGATCGGTCGGTTCCAGCCTTCGAGGATCCATCTGTTGAGCTACGAGCTGGGTGGCGGCCATCCAAAACAGGCGACTCTGCTGGTAGTAGCTCCGTGAAATCACCTGGGAGGATCCCAGAAGCTGCTCGGATGGTGCGCTGAACCACTGTTGGAGATTTTGATTGATGAGGCCGAAAGCCAGAAAAGCCATTGCCAGTGCTGGAAAGAGAGAGAAGGTAATCAGAGCGATCACCAGCTTGGTCTTGATCCGAGAGCCCGGTCGATTGGCATGGTATTCAAAAAAGAGCTTGATTAGATTGCGGGCCAGAATAAAGGATAGAATCAGGACGATGACAAAATTCAAGGCCCAGGCTACGGCCCACAAATTGACATTCCAAACGAAGCGGGGGTTCCCTACCGAGGAGGGATTCAAAAAGATAACACTGACGAAGAACACCAGAATCACAACGGCCAGAACCGCGGAGACCCAATAGATTCTGCGCACAAGAGCCCTTTGTTTCATAAGTTGTCAGCCATCCGCTGTGTCCTGTATTGTATCCCGGTTTATGTATAAGTTCTCTTAATGGAGTTGCCTGTGTCTTTATCTGAGCTGGGGGAAGAGATGTGTGATGTGCTCAGGCGGTTGTCTCAGCCCATCGTTCACCCTGCTTGTGGCGGGACGCAGTTGGGAGTGGCCTGGGATCACCAATTCCCCGGCTGCCGTCGTCACCGCTTTGTGACGAGAGCCTATACGCAGCAGGGATGCACCCTTAGAGATGATTGGCCTTCCCGGGAGAAGATATGATTAGAATCGGAGTTGATGCAGGCGGCACGTTCACGGACTTCGTGGTATTGGATGGCAGGGTCGTGACTGCATTCAAGATCCCCTCTACCCCCGAGCACCCGGAGAGGGCGATTCTGGAAGGTTTAGCGCAGGTCGTGGGGGACCGGGAGGGATGCCTGATTCAGCACGGATCGACTGTTGCCACCAACACCCTCCTTGAGAGAAAAGGGGCCAAGACCTTGCTGGTCACCAATGAAGGGTTTGAAGACCTTCTGGAGATTGGTCGGCAAGACCGTCCTGGACTGTACCGTCTTTCGTCGTCTCGCCCTGAGCCCCTGGTGGGTTCGAATCTGCGCCTGGGTATCAAGGAGCGATCCCTCCACGACGGTAGGACCCTGACTTCGCTTGAGAGAAAGAGCCTGGTCTGGCTCCGGAACAAGGTGAAGCAACTGGCTCCGGAAGCGATCGCCGTGGTTCTGCTGTACAGTTATTTGAATCCCGAGAGCGAGCGGAAGATTGCCGAGGCGCTGGAATTTGCCGAGGTTCCTATCTCTCTTTCTCACCAGGTCTTGCCCGAATTTCGAGAATACGAACGCACGTCAGCCACCGTCATCAATGCCTATTTGTCCGGCACGATGTCGAACTACCTGTCCGCTCTGAGAAAGGATCCGCTGATCCAACAGGGGAGACTGACGATCATGCAGTCCAACGGAGGCTCGATGCCCGCAGCTTCGGCTGAAAGGGACCCTTTAAGGACTTTGCTTTCAGGGCCTGCCGGTGGTGTGGTTGGAGCCTTTGAGCTCCTCAAAGAGGCAGGTCACGAAAAGATCATCACCCTTGATATGGGGGGAACCTCGACTGATGTGTCGCTATGTGATGGGCAGATAGCGACGACCAATGAGGCCTCTATCGACCACTTGCCGATTCCTGTCCAGATGATCGGAATTCACGCCATCGGTGCCGGCGGAGGTTCCATCGCACGGATTGATTCCGGCGGATTACTGAGAGTGGGCCCTCACAGCGCCGGTGCCGATCCCGGTCCCGTCTGCTACGGCAAGGGGCAGGATGTGACGGTGACCGATGCCAACCTTTTTCTTGGGAGGATGGACCCTCTATTTTTCCTGGGCGGAAAGTTGAGGCTCTATCCTGAGAAGGCGCAACAGGCGTTGGAGGAACTCGCAACCGAACTGGGACGCATAACCGATCGATCCTGGGATCCGGCCGAAGTGGCCCAGGGCATCCTGGAGATTGTGAACTCTCAGATGGAGGGGGCCATCAATGTTGTTTCGTTGCAAAGGGGTTACGACACAAGGGACTTCACCCTGGTTTGTTTTGGGGGAGCCGGTGGGCTTCACGCCTGTGATTTGGCGCGGTCTTTGTTAATCCCCCGGGTGGTCATCCCCTCCCATCCCGGCATCCTTTCTGCTTTCGGGATACTTCGCGCGGATGTGGTGAAAGACACAGCCCTCACGGTGATGATTCGCTCCCAAGGAGAAGAAGACGTGTCCCGTCGTTTGACCGAAGCCTTCTCGCCACTGGAGGTCCGTGTTCGGGAAAATCTCAACGAAGAGGGCTTCTCCGAACAGGATCAGGAACTGGAGATGACGCTGGATGCACGCTATGTGGGGCAGTCCTATGAATTGAACATTCCCTTCAATGAACGTTTTGTTGAAGAATTTCACAGGGCGCATCAGCGATTTTACGGCTATTGCAATGATCGATTGCCGATCGAGATCGTCAACATTCGGGTCCGTGGCAGGGGAAGATATCCCCAGTTAGAGATTCCCCGATATCCCCTGGGCCCCGAAGAGCCAAACTCCGCAGCGATCACCCAGGAAAAACCGGTTTTTATCGAAGGGCATTTTATTCCCACTTCCTTTTACCTTCGTCAAGAATTGCAACCCGGAAACCGCTTCAGAGGTCCGGCCATCGTACTGGAATACAGCTCCACTATTTTCGTTCCGCCTGACTTCCAAGCCCGAATCGATGAGTGGGAAAACGTGATCCTTGAGCCGCTAAGCCTCCAAAACGGCTAAAGTCGTTTTGGAGCGTTGAAGGTTTCAAGTTTCACAAATAAGGAATGTAGGGCCGTACGCCCCTACTCTTTTTCTCGTGAAACGTTAAACGTGAAACATGAAACGCGCTGGTCTTCGACCAGCGCTCCGGTCAGCGGTCAGTCTTTCATCCTTTTCCGGACAAACTCATAGAGCAGTACCCCGGCGGCGACCGACAGGTTTAATGACGAAACCTTTCCTTTCATGGGGAGGGAAACGAGAAAGTCGCAGTGTTTCCGCACCAGCCTTCGCACGCCCCGGTTTTCTCCCCCTATCACCACCACCGTCAGTTCGTCGCCGGTGATTCCGTCCATCGTGTCCTCTCCCTGCATATCCAGGCCCACAACCCAGTAGCCCGCTCTCTTGAGCTCCTCGAGGGCCTGAACGACGTTGCCGATACGGGAGATCTTCAAATGGATGGCGCCACCCGCGCTCGATTTAACGACCGTCGGGGTAACGGAACAGCTGCGTCGGTTGGGTATCAGCACTCCTTCGACCCCGGTCGCCTCGGCCGTGCGCAACAGCGCCCCGAGGTTACGTGGGTCTTCGACGCCGTCCACCAGTAGCAGGAGTGAAGGAGTCGATTCAACCAGATCCTGGAAGTCAGTGTAGCCGACGTTGGTAATCTCGGCAGCGACTTCCTGATGATCCCGAGTGTGTGTTCTCTTGGCGATTGCCTGAGTGGATTCATGCCGAACAGGGACCTGACGACGTTTGGCTAATTGTGAAATCTCCTGCAATCGAGGGTTCTTGTTTCCCTTGGTGATCCAGATCTGGTCGGGTTTATGGGTCTTTGACTGGAGGGCCTCACTGACCGGATTAATCCCGTAAATAATCATTGGATGTGATCCAGGACGCGGGCTGATCTTTCTCGTGCGGACAGGATCGTGACGGGTAGATTGAGATGGGCGCCTTTTCCCAGAATGGGAATGAGCCGATCGAGCTCGAACCCAGAGCTTCGACCCGTCAGAGCCACCCGGATGGGATGAAACAGGTGCTTGCCCTTGTGTCCGGTGATTTCTTTGACTTCGCCTATAATTTTCTTGTAAGCGACCAGGTCCAGCTCTTCGTGCCGCTGGAGGAGATTGTGAAATTCACGAATCACGTCACCGGCTCCAGTTGTGGACAGGGCTTCCTGCACGGCGGTGTCAGTCAGATTCCCCTCCGGATCGAAATTAAAGATGAGATCCGCTTCTGTCACGAAGTCTTCCAGCTTGTTCACGTATTTCATGAGGGCTTCAATCACGTCCTCGAGCCAGGCCATCACAGGTTCGGAAGGTTCTGGGGAAATCCAACCTCGTTCGATGAAGTAAGGAAGTACCAGCTGAGACAAACGAGAGGAGGCAAGATTCTTCAAGTGGTTTCGATTGACCCAGTTCAACTTATCCTGGTCAAAGGTGGCGGGACTCCGGTTGACACGAGAAAAGTTGAATTGAGAAGTCAGTTGTTCGGGCAGTAGAATTTCCAGGCCTTCCTGGACCGGAGTCCACCCCAGGAGTGCCAGGTAGTTGACCAGGGCCTCCGGAAGGTACCCCTGGCGTCTGAATTCATCAATCGAAGTGGCTCCATGGCGCTTGCTCAACTTGGACCCATCCGGGCCAAGGATAGTGGAAAGGTGGGCAAATTGCGGGGGTGCAAAGCCCAGAGCCTCATAAATCAGCAACTGGCGATAGGTGTTGGAAATGTGTCCTTCGCCACGGATCACGTGGCTGATTTCCATGGAGATGTCGTCGCTCACGCAGGCCAGGTTGTAGGTGGCCGTTTGATCGGATCTGAGAAAAACAAAATCGCCGATCTCGTGACAATCGATTTGAAGTGGACCAAAGACCATGTCTTCAAAACCCACTGAACCCGGGCGAACCTTCATCCTCAATGTCGCCGGCTCGCCTTTCTGAAGGCGTGTCTCCACTATTTCGACCGGAAGATCCCGGCATCTCCCTGAATAGCGAGGAGATTGCCCAGCGCCAAGTTGTTCCTGTCGTGTTTGTTCCAGCTGCTCAGGGGAACAGAAACAGTGGAAGACCTTCTGTTGTTGAAGAAGCCGCTGGGCGAATTCCCGATAGAGTGCCTGGCGTTCCGTTTGCCGGTAGGGCCCGTAATTGCCGGGGACTCCAACTCCCTCATCCCAGAAAAGGTTCAACCACTTGAGGTTATTTATCAAGTCCTGTTCGTAGCGAGGATCGGACCGGACCGCATCCGTGTCCTCCACCCGGAGAATGAAGACTCCCTGGTTCTGGCGAGCGAATAGCCAGTTATACAAAGCGGTGCGCACATTCCCTACATGAATCGGCCCCGTAGGGCTGGGCGCAAATCGCACACGTACAGTCATCGGGGTCAGTATACAACGGGTTTGGATCATGAGACGGGAAGTCCTCGCTGCGGGCCGGACACTGGTTCCCTCAGTCAGCGAAATAGGCGTATCGTGGCCTGGAGGCCTTGATTGTCAAGTTTCGATTGCATATAGTCACTGTTACCGACTAAGCTTGTGGTTGGATAAGCCGGGTGAAGCCTAACTGCTTATGGGATCGTTATTTAGACGTTTTGGTCTGGTTGCGCTGTCGCTCGTGCTCGTCCCTGCCTTTTTCCAATCCGGTCTTGCCTCTTCATCCGGGAACCTCAGAGGGCTGATTCAGGACCAATCAGGACACCCTCTATCCCACGTTCTGATCACCCTGTTGCGAGGATCTTCTGAGCATGCTCTGCCTATCCTGGCTCTCAGTGACGGCCGGGGAAGAATTCATCTGGCCGATATCGAGGTGGGGGATTACGAGATTTCGATCAAGAGCTCCAGGTTTCAACGTCCCAGCCGAAGGCGGATTGAAGTCCTTCCGGGTAAGACCACTGCGGTGAGATTGGTGCTTCAGCAGCTTTTTCAATTGGGGAATTTCCAAGAAGATAACCTTCGAATCAAGACCCTGCTTCGAAATGCCCCGGATGAGCGATTGATCTTTCGCACTCGCCCCGGACAATCAGCGGAACTTTCGGCGGAACGACCTGCCGATCTTTTTGCGGATGACGTGGTTTTGGAAGTTTTCAACAGTGCAGGCTTGGGTGACGATTACCTGATTGTTCCAGGCAAAGGGGCGGGTGGAACCGCCAGTAATTTTGCCATGGTGCAATCTCTCTCCGGGGGCGCAAAAATTATCCTGGCGGGCCAGCGCTATTCGGGGGCTGATCCACTTTGGCGGTTGAAGAACTTCATTCAGGTGCCTTTGAGTGACCGACATTCTCTGGAAGGGTTTGCTGGATATGAGCGGGTCAGTTTCAACCAACCCTTGGCAACCCATTCGAATCACTCTATCAGCCGAGAAAATGCCTCTTATTTCAGTAACACCCCGTCTCCGAAGCGGGTTATGAGCATCGGTTTCAAGGAACGTGTTTTGGTGAACAATACCCTGTCGGTTCTCTGGGGTCTTGAAATCAACCAGGTGGATACCGATGGCAGCCAGATCTTCCTCAATCCCAATGCAGAGGTCCAATATGCCCCGACAGACCGGACCCAGGTCCGCGTTTTGATTGCCTCCAAGCGGAGTACGTATGCGGGGAGTCTGGAGTTGCCGAGCGGTGAGGTTGTGAACCTCAGGGATGGTGTCGACTTTTTCTCTGTCGGAGATCAGTTCAAAGCGGGTTCCTCACGCCACTACCGAGGCAGCATCACTCAACAGGTCACCGACAACACGCGAATCGAGTTTGCAGCTTACAATGACCATCTCTCGGAAGGGGCTTCCTCGTTTGTGGCGGTTTCCCAACACAATCCTGTCGGCGAATTTCTGAATCTGAATGGTCCGCCGGGAGAGGTTCGGGGGTATCGGTTAATGGTCAGGCGGCGTCTGAGTCCTACCTTAACCACCTCGGTGGCCTATGTGCGGGGTTCCGCGATGGGGATTGATGATCCCCTGCTCGGCCCGCTGTCCCAGGGGCTGAACCTGGCAGGTTCACTTGAAACCCGCTCGTATCATGGAGTTTCCACTCAAATCGAGGCTTATCTGCCGTTTTCCCAAACTCATGTGAATGCCCTCGTGAAGTTCGTTCCAGGGGGTAATCCCATCACAACCCTGGATGCCTTCACGGACCGGTATGAAACGGGCAATGAGGGGATCAATCTCTTCGTGCGCCAGGTCGTTCCGATGCCGGAAGATTGGCTGAACTTTTTGGGCCTGGATTTTATGGTGCAGTCCCGGATTGAGGCTTTGCTGGATATCCGGAACCTGACCAATGAAGATCTGGGTGGCATTCACACCGATGTGGGGAAGGTTCTTCTGGTTCGTAGCCCCAGAACGGTTCGAGGGGGCATCTCAGTAAAATTCTAGCACTCTCCTCATGAGGCAGCTCTGAGCGGGTCCAGGACTCTTCTTTTCCCCATTTGGCGCCCACCATTCAAATTATTGAATGTCGATCCAATAATATGGAGTAAGGGGCCATAAGTTTTCCGGCAGGGCCTGGAGAGAGAAACGGCACCTGGGGCCTTAACTCCTTGTTTTAAAGTAAGTCCCACCCCAAGAAGCCCTGCCCTTGGCACTGAATTTGCTTAAAGACTCGTGGCTCCCGTATGCTGAAGTATTAGGCTGAATGCATGAAAATCTTTCGACACTTCAAGACCCTTCTGGTTCTGGTCCTTTCTGCGTTGTTTCTCTACGTAGGATTGGTCAATCTCCTGGACCGGATGGATTGGAAGACCCCTTCAGATGGGATCCGGTGGAGCCAGACGTCGGAAGGACTGGTGGTTGAACGGACAGAGACCCCGGACCCCGGACCCCGCTCCGGTGACCGCCTGATTTCCGTGGACGGTCTCCCGGTGGGTAATCTGGATGAGTACACGGAGGTGTTGGAGTTGGTGGCCGCCAACTTTCCAGAAGGGGTCCAAGCGACCTATATCGTGGAGGCGACGGGAACCGGCGCTCTCAATACCCATGCCGTCAATATCCAACTCAAGCCGAGCACCGACTCTACCGATCTCGTCCTGATTCTGTTGGCCCTGAGCTACCTGACCATCGGTATCTTCGTCTTTTTGCCCAACTGGAAGGCCCAGGGGGCTTTCCATTTTTATTTAATCTGCCTGGTCGCGGCCATCCTTTATTTTTATCGTTATTCAGGACGTGCCAATCTTTTCGATCTATCGATCTACTGGACCTCAGGGGTGGCCCTTTTGTTGCTGCCGCCGCTTTTTCTTCACTTTTGCTGTTATTTTCCCAGACGGCTGACCCTGGTCGAAAGATCACCCCAACTGAAGCCATTGTTCTATCTGCCGATGGCTGCGCTGCTGACATTGCATATCCTCTGGTTTGCGGGCACTCTGGAGGCTTTCGGATTACCTCGGATTGAGCGGTTACGCCACTTTTTCAACCAGGTTCATCTCATCCACTTTGGAGTGCTTCTGGTTCTCGGCTGCTTGGCCCTCTTTCAATCGAGACGGGAAATGACCTCCCCGGTTCAGCGGCAGCAGATGAAGTGGATCGCCAGTACCACGGTCATCGGAATTGCTCCTTTCATCTGCTTGTATGTTCTGCCCTTTCTCATGGGACAGCCAATTTCCCCCTACATGGAAGCTTCCCTTTTGACGTTAATCCTGATTCCCATAGGATTTGGATATGCCATCACCAAGCACCGCCTGATGGATATCAACCTCCTTGTTAAACAGGGGGCAGCCTATGTCTTGTCCAGTTCAGCGCTGTTAGGACTGTACGTGGGCATTGTTGTGTTCCTTGGCAGGGCCATCCAGGGGTTCTCTCCTGAATCGGGCTTTTTGCTTTTTACAGCTGCCACTCTACTGGTCGCATTTCTCTTTGCCCCTATGAAAAACCGGATTCAGGATCAAATTGATCGCTATTTTTACCGGGAAGAGTACGACTATCGTCACTCTCTCGCTGATTTCGGAAAAACGCTGAGTTCAGAGATCAGGTTCTCACTGCTTACCGAAAGAGTTTCTGAGAGGATCTGCAAGACCCTGAATATTACTCCGATCGCCACCTTTCTGCGGGATGACTCTCAGGGGAACAATTACCGCCTCTCTCATGCACTGGGCCTGCCGGCAGATGTGAACGGCCTCAGCCAGCTGGTCGTTCCCGACACTCTTTTCTCCAACTTTGATCGAGATCTGACTCCCCTGTTTCTGCTTTCATCCAGTGAACAGGTTGAGCGGCTGAGGTCTCAGTTGGCCCACTGCGGTCTCCACTATGTACAACCGTTGAGTGTGCATGGACGCACCATCGGGTTCTGGGCACTGGGGAAGCGTGCCAATGGGGAATTTCTCACCACGGAGGATCTGGAATTGATCGGAACCCTGGCGGGTTACGCGGCAATTGCCATGGACAATGCCCTTCTTTACCGGTCTTTAGAGGGAAAGGCCAGTGAACTGGCGCAGCTCAAGGCCTATAACGAAGATGTCATCAAGAGCATTACCGTCGGTGTCGTGGCGATAGATCCCGAAGGGAAAATCACGGTTTGGAACAAGGCCATGGAGGCCATTTTTAACCTGGACAACATCGCTGCTGTTGGCAAGGATGTCACCGAGGTGTTTGCCAGCGACCTGATACGCACCATCAGAAAGGGCATGGAAGGCCCCCAATGGGTGACCGAGACGACCTGCCAGTTTTACAAGATGCGTGTGGACATCAATGAAGGACACACTCGCCTGGTGAACATGACTCTCTCGCCTTTTGTGTTACAGGAGGAGGTCGCGATCGGGACCCTGATGGTTTTCGACGACGTAACCGAAAAAGTTCAACTGGAGAACCAGCTCCAACAGGCCGAAAAACTAAGCTCTATCGGATTAATGGCGGCGGGTATTGCCCATGAAATCAACACTCCTCTTACCGGGGTCTGCAGCTATACCCAGATGCTCGTGAAGGACACACCTGTGGGAGACCCTCGTCACGAGGTGTTGAAGAAGATCGAAAAGCAGGGATTTCGAGCCTCGGCCATTGTGGACAGCCTCCTGAATTTTGCAAGGGTCAGCGACACCCACTTTAGTGAAGTGAACGTTAATGGGTTGCTGCTGGAGACTCTTTCACTGTTGGATCACCAGCTTCGCAGTTCCCGGGTTGAAGTGGGCGTGGATCTGGACGCCTCGCTCCCGACAACGCTGGCCAATGGAGGAAAGCTTCAACAGGTTTTCATGAACCTGGTGAACAATGCCAGGGATGCCATGCCCCGTGGCGGACAGTTGAAAATCAAGACTTACCGGGAGAACTCCCAGCTGGTGGTCAGAATTCAGGATAGTGGGACCGGCATTCCTGAAGAGATCGTGAAGAGAATTTATGATCCCTTCTTTACTACCAAGAAGGTGGGCGAGGGGTCAGGTCTTGGGCTCTCTGTCTCCTATGGTATAATCCAGGAGCACTCAGGGCGTATCCATGTGGACAGCACTGCGGGCCAAGGGACCACCTTTCGACTTCATTTGCCCCTGCAACGGGTCAATTAGTTAAAGCATTAATATCCGCGCCATGCCAACTCGACCTTCAATTCTAGTTGTCGACGACGAAGAGATCATGCGCGAAGTCATCGCTACCCTCCTCGAGGAAGAAGGGTTCCACGTGACTTGCGCCGCAACCGGAGAAGAAGGACTTGAGAAGTTCCGGCAGGAGATACCGGATCTGGTCCTTCTTGACTTGATGCTTCCGGGAGTGAGCGGATTGGCGACACTGAAGGAGATCCTTCAGGTGGACTCCGATACCGTTGTGGTCATGATTTCTGCATTCGCTTCCGTTCAAGACGCGGTGGAGGCTACCAAGACCGGTGCCTTTGACTTTGTCACCAAGCCCTTCAAAAACGAAGAACTTTTGCTGGTGGTCAACAATGGGCTGAACAAGCGGTCTCTGGAGATTGAAAACCGCAGGTTGAAGAAAACACTCAAGGAGCGGTTCACCTTCAAGAACATTGTGGGCAAGAGTGAGTCGATGCAGGAGGTTTTCGACTTGATCACTCAGGTGGCGCCCCACCGAAGTACCGTTTTGATCGAGGGTGCAAGTGGAACGGGGAAGGAACTGGTGGCCAAGGCCATCCATAGCAGTAGTCAACGATCCGAGGGTGCTTTTGTAGCCGTCAATAGTGGTTCAATCCCCACTGATTTACTGGAGAGTGAGCTCTTTGGGCATGTCAAGGGAGCCTTTACCGGCGCCGCTTCCAGCAAAAAGGGCCTCTTTGAATTGGCTGATGGGGGAAGCCTTTTTCTGGATGAGGTTGGAACCTTGCCCCTGGACACTCAGGCCAAGTTACTGCGCGTCATCCAGGAAAGAGAATTTCGCCGGGTGGGTGGTCTGGAGAATATCAGTGTTGATGTACGCATTATCGCGGCCACCAACGTTGATCTCAAGGAGGCGATGGAAAACAAACTCTTTCGTGACGACCTCTACTATCGATTGAATGTCATTTCCATCAGCCTTCCTCCCTTGAAAGATCGCAAGCAGGACATCCCTCTGCTGGTTGAGCATTTTGCCCGGCGGATTTCCCGGGATAATGGCCGCCCTGAATGTCTTCTAGATCCTTCTGTTGTGAAGATGTTGATGCAATGTGACTGGCCCGGCAACGTTCGAGAGCTTGAGAATGTTATAGAAAGAGCGGTTGTGCTGGCACCTGATTCTGGTGAAATCACTCTAGATCTTATTCCTCGTGATATTTTGAACTCGACTTCGGAATCCGTTGAAAGGCAGGATCTTCCGAGAAACGGCGCCACCTTGAAGGATCTGATACGTGAGTACGAGAAGTCTCTCATCATGACGGCTCTGCAGCGGGCTGACTGGAATCAAAAAAAAGCATCCGATTTGCTGCGGGTTAACCCCAGCACCCTGAATGAGAAGTTGAAACGGCTCAACATTAAAATGCCTCGAACCTTACAGAATTGACGGTGTGGTCCCACACCGAGTCCCTTTCAGGGCTCTAGCGGTTGCACTCGTGAGGGGTTCGCCTCACGGACCCATTCCATCTGGCGGCCTCGCGATTTCCCTGCCTCCAGGGGGCGTCACGTTGCGCACCAGTATTGCTTCCCGCTGGTTTGACTTCCAACACCCGCCACTACTACCATTGGCCTTTCTTTTGATTTTTGATACTTTCTAGGTTTCGCCCAATCTAAGGATAGGTTAACCGGAGCAAACACGGCGAATATTTTGGAGGGACACAAGTGACAGGCGGAACTCTTTTCATTTACTTACGCCAGGGTGGGCCGATGATGATCCCGCTGGTTCTGTGTTCTCTGGTCGGCTTGATTTTCATCTTCGAAAGGGCCCTTGCTTATTATCGGATCAAGGGCAACACCGCAGATATTTTCTCAGGGATTCGCGAGTGGCTGCTGTCGGGAGATCTACGCAAATCCGTTGAAAGTTGCGAGGCATATGATCATCCAGTGGCTGCAACCCTGAAATCGGGCCTTTTGCGTTATGGAAAGAGCCGTGATGAAATCGAAAAGGCCATGGAGAGCGTGGCCCTGCATGAACTCTCCAAGTTGGAGAAAGGGCTCTGGATCCTGGCGACAGTGGCCAATATCGCCCCTTTGTTTGGTTTCCTGGGGACGGTCACGGGTATGATCGCCTCTTTTGAAGCACTGGCGGAGGTAGGGCTGGGCAATCCCCAAGCGGTCGCCGGGGGGATATCAGAGGCCCTGATCACTACCGCCACCGGACTGATGATCGCCCTGCCCGTTCAGGCTGCCTACAACTACTTCAACAATCGCGTATCGACCTTTGCCCTGGACATGGAAACCAGTTCATCGATGCTTTTGGAAACCTTCAGCGAGATCGAGGAGTCGGAATCTAGCACGCCTTCTTCTTCGACGACGACGGTGACATGAAGAGGAGGCATGGGGTTCACAGTATAGCTCCGACTGTTCCCACCGCTTCCATGGCTGACATCGCCTTTCTACTGATCATCTTTTTTATGTTGACCACCTCCTTTTCTCCTGAGCGGACTACTGTCACGCTGCCCCAATCGGAGATTCGGACCGAAGTCCCCAGGGATTCTGCCATCATCGCCATCACAGTGGATGGGGAAATAAATTTCACTGATGGGGAACGCCCCTCTTTCCTCCTGGGAGATGTCCAGGAGGTGGGGCTGCTGAGCCAGGAAATAATCGGGTTCATCCCTGACAAAGAATTCCTTATCAAAGCAGACCGCCTGGTCCCCTATGAACTGGTGGATGCGGTCCTTGAGCAATTACGTCTCAACGGCGTTCAAAGGATAGGACTGTTGACCGACAAGAAAGCTCCAGGGAGTGGTTGATGAATCTGAGGAAGCGCCTTCGACCCCCGGCTGAGGTCCCCACCTCCTCGATGGCAGATATTGCCTTCCTGTTGATTGTTTTTTTTATGCTTACCGCTGTCTTTGCGACTAACGACGGGCTCCAGTTCCAGTACCCCGAAGATGATCCCACCCAGCTTGACGTGCAACCTGAGGAGGCCATTCACGTCAAGATCATTGCAGAGGGTAATTATGTTGTCGACCGGACTCCAATGACCCAAGCCGAACTGGGCGGTTATGTCGAGATGAAAATGGGACAAAATCCTGAAAAGCCTGTCATCATCCAGACCGAGGGGGATGTTCCGTATTTCGCGATGATCGATGTTTTTGATCTGTTGAAGTCTCTGCAGGTTCAGAACGTGTCCATTCCCACCCAAACCGAAGTCGAACGCTGGAAAGCCTTTGGAATTTTTGAATAATGCCGGGAAGATTGCAGTGGGCCTGGTCCTCCTGGTCGGCTGGAAGACCGCCTTCCTGGCGGCGCAGGAAGGCGATTACCCCAAAGGGCTTTCCTACTACAAGCAACAGCAATACGAGAAAGCAATCGGAGAGTTCAAGGCCATAGTCAAGGCTCATCCCGACTATGAAAGCGGTTACAGGATCCTGGGAGATTCTTATCTCAAGATCAAGGAGTACGATCACGCTGTCGAAGCGTTTCAGAATGCAGTGCGCCTGAAGAAAGACAATTATGCCTCTCATTATGGGCTGGCATTGGCCCACTTCAACGCTGGGCGCTACGCCGAGGCCATACCCGCCTTGCAGGAAGGCGAACGGTATGCTCGCTCCCCTCGCCATCAATATCAGCTCTACCGCACCCGGGGATCCGCCCATTACAATCTTGGTAACTTCGAGAGGGCGATTGCTGATCTGGGGAAAGCCACGGCCATTCAGCGGGGGAACCCCAAAGACGCTCTCCAGCTGGGGATTTCTTATTATAAGCTGAAAAATTATGCTGAAGCAGAGCGTCTACTGGAGCAGGCTCTGGGGCTGGACCCAGATGCTGTGGCGGCTGCAGAATATCTTGCCCTTCTCCGCTATCGAAAGGGCACTGAGGCCATTCAAGACCAGGATTATGCCAGGGCGGTTGAGTTGTTGCGCGACTATGTTGACCAGAATCCTGGGGATGGAGAAGCGAGCTTCAATCTGGGATTAGCGCTTCTTTTCTCCAACAATCGGGCAGAGGCCGAGAGGGAGTTTCTGAAGACGGCAACCTTGATGCCCGATCGCTGGGAGGCTTATGACCGTCTGGGCTATATCTACGAGTTGACAGGCCGCTATTCCAGCTCTCTTGAAAACTATCAAAAGGCCCTGGATCTCCATCCCGATTCATCAATCGAGGAAAGCCTTGAGCGGATGAGGGAACGAATTCGAAGGAGTGAGTAGGGAAAAGAAGCATTCAGAATCTAGAATCTAGAATCCGAAATCCAGTAAGATAACGGAGAGACGACAGGCACCAGGACGGACACTGGTGTGGGTAAACGGAGAGGAATGTCCTGTCCTGCAGGATGAAAGTATGCCGTTAATTGATGAAATTCGTGCCCGAGCCATTCTTGATTCGAGAGGAAATCCCACCGTGGAGGTTGAGGTGTTCACCGATAACGGGTTCCGGGGTGGCGCTGCCGTCCCTTCAGGGGCATCCACCGGAGAACATGAAGCTCTTGAGTTGCGCGATGAAGATCCGCAGCGCTATCTGGGCAAGGGGGTGACCAGGGCCATCGGTAATGTTCAGGCCACCATCGCACCTACCCTCAAGGGCTTACCGGTCACCGATCAGATTCTGATCGACGAGACCATGATCGAATTGGATGGAACGGAGTCGAAAACGAACCTGGGGGCCAATGCCATCCTGGCTGTCTCTTTGGCCTGTGCCCGCGCTGCCGCTAATTCCCAACAGACTCCTTTGTATCGATACCTGGGCGGAACCCGGAACTCGCATCTTCCAGTTCCCATGATCAACATCCTCAATGGAGGGTTGCACGCCGATAACACCCTGGATTTTCAGGAGTTCATGATCATTCCGAGACGTGCTGAGTCGTTTTCTGAAGCCATTCGCATGGGGGTGGAGACCTTCCACCATCTGAAACAGGTCTTGAAGGACCAGGGTCACCGTACCTTTGTTGGAGATGAGGGAGGATTTGCCCCCAATCTCCGATCCAACGAGGAAGCGGCAGAGGTGCTTCTCGAGGCGATCGAAAGAGCCGGCTATCACCCGGGAGAGGACATCTGGTTGGCTCTGGATGTGGCCGCCAGTGAGTTTTACCAAAGTGACGGCCGATATGATTTCGCCAAGTCCGGGGGTGGCAAAAAGGGTATCCAGGAGATGATCCGCCTCTACGAAGATTGGATCAGCCAATATCCCATTTACTCCATAGAGGATGGCCTGGCCCAGGATGACTGGGAGGGCTGGACACGCCTGACCGAAGCTCTGGGTGACCGCGTTCAGTTGGTAGGAGATGATCTTTTTGTAACCAATCCTCAGAGGCTGCAAAAGGGACTCGACGTGGGGGTAGCTAATTCCATTTTGATCAAACTCAACCAGATTGGAACGCTGACAGAAACCTTGCGGACGGTAGATCTGGCCCGGACCAATGGCTATCACAATGTTATTTCTCATCGGTCTGGAGAGACGGAAGATTCTTTCATCGCCGATCTGGCCGTGGCCACTGATTCGGGTCAGATCAAGACCGGATCTGTCTGTCGCACCGATCGCGTTAGCAAGTACAATCAGTTGCTTCGCATTGAAGAGGACCTCGGATCGGATGCCGCCTATGCCCGGTTGAGGGATTATTGACCGGCTGACC
>JAZFRU010000140.1:0-11904 GCA_036445815.1 Acidobacteriota bacterium
TTTAGGTCGAACCAGCAATATTGGGGGCTCGGGAGCCTCGGATCTGGATCGCGTCCAGAATTCCTTTGAGTACATCGACGATCTCACCATCACCCGAGGCCGTCATTCCATCAAGACGGGATTCAACTTCCGCCGCCTCCACGCCAACGGCACCAATGGCGTTCGCCGGCCGGGCGCCTTTACGCTGGGGGGCATCGACGATCTTCTGCTGGGCAATCCAGGCCGACTGGAGACCCAGCTTCCGGGTTCAGACTCCTTCCGGGGATATCGTCAATGGATCATTGGACTCTACCTTCAAGACGACTTTCAATTCCGGCCCAATCTAACGCTTAACCTGGGTTTGCGCTACGAGATCGCAACCGTACTGGATGAGGTTAACGGCAAGAACAGCAACATTATCAACCCGTATTCGCCAACCGCGGTGAGCGAGCAGGTGGATCAGTACTACAACAACCCTTCTCTCAATAACTTCGGCCCCAGACTCGGCATTGCCTGGGATGTCTTTGGCGACGGGAAGACCGCGGTCCGTGCCGGAGGTGGACTTTTCTTTGACCAGTTCACCCCTAAAATCATCTTTTCGTCCGGTTGGAGTGGCCGCCCCTTCCTGTCGCGGATCAATATCAATCCGGCTCCCTTTCCGCGCGGATTTGAGCTACAGGATCAGACGGCCTTGTTAACGCAAACCGAAGAGGGCCCCATCCAGCAGGATTTCACCAACGCCTACTTGATGCAGTACAACCTGAGCATTCAGCAGCAAATCAACAACAACACCAGCGTGGAGATTGGCTATGTGGGCAGCCTGGGCCGTCACTTGACCCGGATTCAGTTGCTCAACATGAATGCGTCTATTTTCTGTCCCTGCCCGGATGACCTGAATACCAGCTTTGACGAATCGTCGGTGGCGGCTGGAACCAAGTATTTCCCGCCCTTCCCGGCCGGGCAGAGCAACACCAAGCCCAACCAACTGGTCAACCAAATGGCAATGAAGTCGTTTGACACCAATTCTTCTTTCAATGCCTTGCAGATCTCGGTTCGACGCCGTTTTACCGATGGATTCCAGTTTCAATTCGCCTACACCTACTCCAAACATCTGAGCGTGTCGGCGGGGCAAAACGGAGGGAGCAGCGGCGGGCTCACCACCACCATGGATCCAACCAATGCTGGTCAGGACAAAGGGCTGTCTTCGTTTGACGTGAAAAATAATTTGTCCGCCAATTACACCTATGACCTGCCTTTCATGGCGGATAGGGGCGGCCTGGTCGGTGGATTTCTGGGCGGCTGGCAGTTGGGAGGAATCATTACCTTGGCCGATGGTCATCCCGAGCTGGTGAACATGGGGCGTTCCTTCGGCTTTCAGCCCTCACGCAGCGGCGGCTTCACGGGTGCGGACGGAAATACCGATCGTCCTTCTCTCGTTCCTGGCAGAACCTTCGGACAGCTGAAGGACTGGGATCCTGACACCGGCATCTACGACGCCAGTGCCTTGAGAAAGAACGAGGCGGGATTTTTCGGCGACCTACCCAACAACGCTGGAAGCTTTGCAGGCATCGCCCAGTTCGATATGTCACTGGTCAAACATACCCGTGTTGGTGAGAACGCAGAGGTACAGTTCCGAGCGGAGTTCTTCAATATCTTCAACCGGACCAACTTCGGACTGCCCTCCAGGCAGGCCTTCAGAAGCTCCGGTCCGGATTCGAACTTTGGGAGGATTTCCTCGACCCAGACCACCAACCGCCAGATTCAATTCGGTCTGAAGATCAGCTTCTAAAGATGATGATCCGGTAAGGATCGTTCCTCCGCTTCGTCAAAGGGGGGCTTGAATCATCGATTCAAGCCCCCTTTTTTTGTGTGCGGCTAGCCCAGTAGTCGATTTAGGTTGTTCCCAAGGGACATCGCCGAATAGACTGTAAGGAAATGAAACAAGGAGTGTACCAGCATGTCTTCACAGATCGACCGTCGTAAATTTTTCTCTCTGGCCGGAACCGGCCTTTTGGGTGTCAAAGCCTTTGGGCAGGGCGGAGGCCTTCCGATTGAGGCCCCTGATTCAACCGCCGACACCGATGTTCACCGAGTCCTGGCTCTCTTCAGTTACAACGGCGGCGTTTACTATTTCAACCCGGCCGGACTGTACATCGAAGTGGGACAGACAGTGGAATGGGTGGGTGTGGGAAGACGTGCCGTGACCGCTTACCATCCTTCCTTTAACAATCATGAATTGCGAATTCCGGAAAATGCCAAACCCTTTGACTCCAAGTCAATGAGTTCCGGTTCCACCTTCCGGTGGACCTTTGAGGTGGAGGGAACCTACGACTACTACTCCCCCTCTCACGAATATCTGGGAATGGTGGGCAGGATCATCGTCGGCAAACCAGGAGGTCCCGGCGAGGAACCACCCGGTTACGGAAATCGTCTGGGACACGCCGTCATGTATCGTGATGCCGGGCGCGTTTTCGAGTATTTGAAGCCCCAGGATATTGTCACCGAAAAACGAATTCCCTATCCGATCGATGACGTTCGACGGGACTTCCCCTGGCGGTGATCGTGAAGGAAAGGTTGCTCTTCTCTGGCCCGCGAATCATCACGACCTTCCTTCTGCTGGGAGCGTTGTCTATCCTCGCCGCCTGCTCGGGAGATCTGGATCTGCTGGGCCCGGATACTATTCTATTCAACGGCAAGATCGTCACCGTCGACGATGATTTCTCGATTGCCCAGGCCGTGGCCATCAAGAACGGCCGCTTTCTTGCGGTAGGCAGCGACGCCGAGATGAGAAACCTGGCCGGAGGTCAGACCGAGATGGTGGATCTGGAGGGTCAGACCGTTTTGCCTGGCTTCAACGACCCGCATCTGCATTTTGCCCACAGTCTGGGCTTCGTCGCTGACGATCTGACCCAGAAGTTTCGTGCCTCGCGTTCGATTGGTGAGATCCTGGACGCAGTCCAGGAAAAGATCGACCGAACCCCTGCAGGTGAAATGGTCTGGTTCTTCCTGGGCCCGGGATCTGCCGATGCTCTGGAAGAAGGACGTTTTCCCAGCCGCCAGGATCTGGACCCCCTTTCTCCCGATCATCCGGTCTTCCTGGAATATGGGGGACGAGGAGCCTTTGCATCCGCCAACAGCCTGGCCCTGAAAATGGCTGGGATTACCCGCCGCACGCCTCAACCTTCCACCCAGGGCCTGCTGGGAGAGATCGTCACCGATGCTTCCGGTGAGCCGACCGGAGTTTTCCTGGGCAGAGCGGCGGCGGCACTGGCCCACAGCGTCCTGGTTCAGCACAGCGTTGAGACCCTGACCCAGACCATTCAGCACGCTTCCGATACGGTTCTTCCATTTGGAATCACCACCATCGGAGATCCCAACACCAACATGTCCAACCTCAAGGACAATCTAAATTGGGTTCGTGCCTATCAACGTTTAAGTTCCAGGGGCGAATTGAGGGTTCGGGTCAACGCCATCATGCGGCTTCCAATTCTCTATCGACCCACCGATCCGATTCTGGAGTGGGTCGACAATCTACTGTACGATTCAAGCTTCGGAAATGAAACGCTGCACCTGGGCCAGATCAAGATCTCCATCTACGATTCAGACGGAGATTTCAAGCTTCCTCGCGAGGACGTCAAAAGAGTCATCAAGGCGGTTCATCGATCGGGGCGGCCGCTGTATATCCACGTGGGTGCCGGCGAATCGTACGATGTGGCGATAGAGGGCCTGGAGGAAGCGTACCAGGAATTCCCCCGCGACGACGCGCGTCACGTCATCACCCACGCCCGCTTTCCGACCGACCACACCCTGGAAGTACTCAGCCGTTACAACATCATCGTGGAGCCTCAAAGCGGTCGAATCTGGCGAATGAGTGACGACCACGAGGAACAAATCCGTGACCCTGATCGTCCTGCTTATGGACCGACCCCCTTGAGAACCTATCTGGACCATGGAGTTGTGGTCATGACCGGATCCGATTCAGGTCGGAGGCCCACCGGAGTCCCCATGTTTACCATCTTTGAGTCGGTCAACCGGGTGAGACAATCGGGCAAGGTCATTAATCCCGAAGAACGCATCACCGTGGAAGAGGCCATCCGAGCCGTCACCCTCACACCCGCCTACTCGACCTTTGAAGAAAATCTAAAGGGTTCCATCGAACCGGGAAAACTGGCCGATCTGGTGGTGCTGGGACGAGATCCGCTGACCATTCCCACCATGGAACTCAAAGACGTTCCCGTCATGCGAACCATGGTCGGAGGCGAGTTTCTCTATATCAATCCGAACCCAGACCCCCATCAGGCGGTCGATTTCTAGGGTGTTATCCTCACCACAGAGACTCTGTATTAGGAGTCTTCACCACAGCGGCACAGAACTTTTTTTCTCCCGCCACAAAGGTACAGATAAGAAAAAAAAGAGTTCTCTGTGTCTCTGTGCCTCTGGGGTATAAAAAACTGTGTCTTTGTGTTGAACGACAGATTTATGCCCAAAGCGCTCATCATTTTCAGCCTCCTGCTACTTACCGTCCTCTCTTTTTCCCAGGCCTGGGCCGCCGAAAGCAAGAGGGTATCGGCCTCCTTCACCGAGTCTCCGATCATCATTGACGGGAACCTGGATGAATGGCAGTGGACCCAGGTCGAGCCCGCCGCCGACTTTATTCAAAAAAATCCAAAAACCGGGGAACCGGCCACGGAAGCCACCGAAGTCCGCTTTCTTTACGATGGAGACAATCTCTACCTGGGCATCATTTGCTTCGATTCCGCCGGCACAGATGGAATCACCGTAACCGACATGACCCGGGATTACAGCGATTCTCAGAATGATCACTTTGCCGTGGTTCTGGATACCTTTGATGATGATCGTACCGGTTTTCTGTTCGCCACCAATCCGACCGGAGCCAAGAGAGATGCCCAGATCTCCTCCCAGGGCAGTCCCAACTTCGACTGGGATGCAATCTGGCATGTGAAGACCAGAATAACGGATCAGGGCTGGCAGGCAGAAATGGCCATTCCCTTCAAGACCCTTCGCTTTCGCGAAGGAGAGGGTCAGATGTGGGGCGTCAACTTCATCCGACGCATCCGACGAAAGAACGAAGATACCCAGTGGTCTCCCGTGCCCCGCCCCTATCGGATCAGCCGAATGTCCTTTGCAGGCTCTCTGGAAGGCATCAGCGGTCTGCGCCAGGGCCGAAACCTGTACCTCAAGCCCTATGTATCCACGCCCCTGGCACGCCGTGAGGGCGACGACGTGGACTTCAACCCGGAAATGGGACTGGACGTCAAATTCGGAGTCACTCCCGGTCTCACGCTTGACCTGACCCTCAACACTGACTTCGCCCAGGTAGAGGCCGATGAACAGCAGATCAATCTCACTCGATTCAGCCTGTTTTTTCCAGAGAAGCGGGAGTTTTTTCTGGAAAACGCCAGTATCTTTGGGTTCGGCAACGCGGGCCGGGGGTTTGGACCCGGTGCCGGTGGAGATCTCATTCCTTTCTTCACCCGCCGCATCGGGATCTCGCGAGGTCGACTGGTTCCCATCCTGGGAGGTGCTCGCCTGAGTGGACGGGCCAGCAGTTATTCAGTGGGTGTGCTCTCTATGCAAGCCGATGAGTTCGAGGAGGTTTCCTCCACCAATTTTTCGGTTGTTCGTCTTCGCCGCGACATCTTCCGCAATTCCGATGTGGGAGGATTGTTCGTCAATAAACAGGACAGCGATGGGCGCTTCAACCGCACTTATGGAGCCGATCTGCATCTGCGTTTCTTCAATTATCTGGACATCAACACCTTCCTGCTCAAGACTGATACCTCGAACATTGAAGGGCAGGAATTGGCCAGCAATATCTCCGTGACCTGGAGCGAGCCTCGCTTTGACCTGGAGGCGAAATTCCTGGATATCGAAGAGAACTTCAATCCTGAAGTGGGGTTTGTCCCTCGCACAGACATGAGAAAGACCAGGGGAAAGTTCGCCTACAAACCACGGCCGGGAGAGCGGATCCCCTGGATACGGGAATTTCAACCTTCCGTTTCATTGGACTACATCACGGACCAGGAAAACGTCCTGGAGACGCGAAATGTCACGGGCAACTTTGCAACGATCTTTCAAAACGGCGGATCTGTGACGTTTGCCTACCAGTCACGATTTGAACGTCTGGACACGCCTTTTGAGATCCGCCCGACTCAGGAGGTCAAGATTGGAGACTACCAATTTGAGGAATTCTCCGGCACCTTCTCCTCTGATCAGAGCAGAATGCTGGTTGGGAGAGGAACGGTCTCCACGGGAGACTTTTTTGACGGCGAGAAGGATACCTATCGAGTGGATTTTGGTTTCCACCCGGGATATCACCTGGCAACGGACCTGACCTGGCGTCACGATGACGTTCGTCTGCCTTCAGGAGAATTCACCACCACTCTGGTGACGTCACGGTCTCGATACTCCTTCAGCACCACCATGTTCCTGAATGCCCTGATTCAGTACAATAGTGCACTTCGCGAGATCTCCAGCAACATCCGTTTCAACTGGATCTACAAACCCTTGAGTGATTTCTTTCTGGTTTACAACGAGCGGCGGGCCACCACCGGTGGGGTCAAGGAACGCGCACTGATCGCCAAGTTTACTTACGTCTTCGATTTTTAACACAGAGACGCGGCAGAAGAGATTCCACCACAGAGGCACAGAGACACAGAGAAGAAAATTCTTTGTCTTCTTATCCTTCCATCTTCAGCCAATCCAGAAGGCCTTGAGATCGTCATGTGGCGGCTCTTTTCTGGCTTCGTGAAACGTTAAACTTGAAACGTTAAACGCACGAGTGAAGCGAGGACGCTCCTCACCACAGAGACACGGAGACACAGAAAACTCTTTTCTTTCCTCCCTGTACCTTGGTGGTGGGAGAAAAAGAAAACTCTGTGGCTCTGTGTCTCCGTGTCTCTGTGGTAAATAACTATGTCTCTGTGGTGAACTACGACCAGAGGACCGACCGGTCGATCGCATCAATGGTGGTTCGCCCCGTGTTGGCCATGGCCATCTCCAGTTCCCTCTTCAGGATATTCACCGCCCGGGCCACACCGGGAGCTCCACCCGCAGCCAATCCATAGCGGTAGGGACGGCCGATGAGTACGGCCCGAGCGCCCAGGGCAATCGCTTTGAGTACATCCGTGCCCCGACGAACACCGCCATCAACCAGAACCGGAACCCGGCCGTCCACCTCTTCCACGATCTGAGGCAGCGCGACCACCGTTGCTTGAGAGGTGTCCAGATTTCGCCCTCCGTGGTTGGAGACGATGATTCCCTGGGCTCCCTCTTCGATGCCTCGGCTGGCATCGGCAGGATCCAGCACTCCTTTCAGCAGGATCGGCATCCGGGTAATCGATCTGAGCCAATCAATGTCCTTCCAGGTCACGTTGGGATCTCGGGAAGCGCTGAATATGTCGCTTTCAACGGTGTCCGGACGCTGCATTCCCAGCAGATGGGGCATCCCTCCGCTTCCGGGGATTCCTCGCATTCGACCTCGGTCCTGGCGATTGCGAGGTCCCGTTGTAGGAGTATCGACAGTCACGCATAAAACCTGGCATCCAGCGGCTTCGGCTCTTTGAACCAGTTCACGCGTCCTGCCACGGTCTCTGAGAATGTACAGCTGAAACCAGAGCGGCTGGGTGGCCATCGCGGCAATATCCTCAACAGCGATGGAGGAGACCGTGCTCACCACCATGACCACGCCCGACCGACCGGCACCTCGGACGGTGGCCAGCTCGCCTTCGGGATGAGTGCTCTTGTGCCCTCCCGTGGGTGCCAGAAGGATGGGCACGTTGAGTTTCTGACCGAACAGCGTGGTACTCATGTCGATCTTTCGAGGGTCCACCATGACGCGGGGACGCAAACGGATTTCGTCATACGATTCCCGATTCCAGCGGAGGGTAAGCTCATCACCTGAAGCGCCAACGATATTCGTCCAGGCGGCCAGGGGAAGTCGTTCCTGGGCCATCGCCTTCAGGTCCCAGACACTCAACGCCTCCTCCACCGTACCGGGAACAGGAGCGGCTTCCTGCGTCACCGCGGGAAGCGGGGCCGCTTCGGCCGACAGCATGGATGCCCCTGCCAGCGCACCGGTCGTCGACATCAACATCTCTCTTCGCGTAGTTGCCATTGGTCCTCCTCCTTATTTCCGCCTTATTCCAGGATCACGGGACGGCCGCCGATTTGATCCGGATCGTAAATAATTTCTCCCGCAAGCCCTGTCATGACCACTTCAATGTCGAGGATGTCAGAGACGGGAATCGTGAAAAAGTCCCGGTCTAATACGGCGAAGTCGGCAAATTTTCCGGGTTCCAGGGTTCCCAGCGTATCCTCTGCCATCATGTATTCCGAGGCCCAGGTGGTGGCCATCTTGAAGGCCGTAACCCGATCAATGGCCTCCTCGGGGACCAGGACCACTTTGGGCAACGGCTTGCCACTGGGCGCAGCAATGCCGCGAGTCTGCTGAACCTCTCGGGTCATCAAAATGTGGATTGGCGTCCAGAAATCGCTGCCCGCGGCTTCAAAGGTCACGCGAATTCCCTCTTCGATCCAGGTTTTCAGGGGCATGATAAATTCCCGGATTCCCTCCCCGTAGTTTTCCAAGTCATCAGGAACCTCTCCCAGCATTCCCGGGTTCACGTTGAGAATGACCCCGAACTTCTTGAGTCCAGCAATCACATCGGGCTGTTTGCCCACCACCATGTTGTGCTCCAGGGTGGTTCTCAGACCGCGCATGTACTCCACCGAATAGTTCCCCTCTTCCATGGCTTGCTCCAACATCTGAATATAGAGCCGTGCTCCATGACTGGACGTTCCATGGGCCTGCACTGGACGCCATCCGCTGACAATAGCAGCCATGAAGGTTTCCCAGGGCTTGGTCCCAGGACTGGGACATCGTTCCCGGGATCGGACTTCTTCGGAGGCATTGGGAAAGTCAGGTCCCAGGCACTTCTCGTTGTAATTGGAATCCCAGATCTCATTGCACATACCATTGAGCCACAGCATCTCGTTGCCGGTCGAATGAGTGGACCAGGGCGCTCCGGCTCCTTTGTAGAACTCCCGGATGGTCTTCAAACCCCAGTACTCACCTCGCTGGCTCTCCACGTAGTAGGCCACCCGGTGCGGCATTCTGCCTTGCCGGTTGAGAAGCGTATAAGCGGCTATCGTATCGGGATAAAGAAGCCGCGTGGCCATGGTGGTCACTCCTTCGGGAATCAGTTCACGAACGCTGTGCAGTCGCAGCATCTCTGCGAAGGTGTCCAACGGCTCATCCTTCCAGAAAATATTCCAGGAAAGCCCGAAGATCTCCGGTACCGCCACGTAGCCGTCCGCTGAAGCTCCGGGCCGATTCTCGATGTCGGTACTCTCCTCCCAGTCCGGAAAGTCCTTCTTGATCTCGGCGATGGCGATGTCATTGATAATGCCTTGAATATTGTTGGAGACCATGACCGGGTTCTCATCAGCCACTCCCTCGAGTTGTCGCTTGTTGAGTCTCCCCATGTACAGCCAGGTACGACTGTGACCGGGGGGTGCCTTTTCCGATTCCTGAACATTGACCCGAATCCACTTGCCGGGTGGAATGTTCTGAACACGGATGGCATTGGTGATGGTGTCCCGAACCTTCTTGGCGGTGGCCTCCGGAGTGGCCTCGGTCACGACGTTGAGCCGGATGCTGGGATCCAGCAGGCCCATCTCCGGGCCATAGCGTAGATCCGCAAACAAAAAGCTGTGGTGATGGGTCTGAATCAGACCGGGTACCACGGTACGATTTCCCATCTCCACGAACTGGGTGGACGGACCGGACAGGGCCCTCATCTCCTGATTGCTGCCCAGCGCCATGATTCGTTTTCCCTTGATGGCCATGGACTGATAGATGTTCCCGGGTGTATCGGGAACGGTGCTGCGATCATCCATACTCACCACCTTGGCGTTAAGCAGGATCATGTCGGCATAGCCCATCTCCCCCACCAGGCGAGGAACCTGCTGGGCCCCTGCCAGGGCAGGAAGAAGAAAGATGGCCAGTGAAGTCGTCAAGATGATTCTTTTCATGAAATCTTCTCCAGATCGATCGAAGTTATGAGTTATCAAGGTCTTTCCAGATCTCATCACGCTGATGGCCACGATCGTACTGTCTGGCCACGGGAGTGTCAAGAAAGGTCAAATCGCCTTCAGATTCCATTGACTTTGATGGATCACGCACTTAGGGTGTTTTTAAGTTTAGGGTTTTCAGTTGTTTATGAACTCAGAGGTCAACACCATGCCCCTTCAACCGCCTGCCCCCCAATCCGACACTCTCGAAACACCGGCCCGACGCCGTTTCCTCGCTTATTTTTCCGGCATCGGACTCACCACCACGCTGTTCCCCGGTCTTCTCTGGGGGAAGTTGCAGGAGGCACCGGACCGTAGGATTACACCAGAGATGATCCAGGTTGCCGAGCAGATGGCAGGGCTGGACTTCGACGACGCAGAGCGAGAGGCCATCCTTGACCGAGTCAACCAGAACCTGGAACGTTACCAGTCAATGCGAAGGACCCCTCTGACCAACTCCGACTCGCCGGCTCTTGAGTTCAATCCAGTGCTGCCCGGAATGCAATTTGAGACCCGGAGACGGCCTTTCAAAATGAGCCCATCACCGGAGGTTCAGGCGCCCTCTAACCTGGAAGATGTCGCTTTTTGGCCCGTCACCCGTTTGTCCCAGCTGATCCGCTCGCGCAGGGTCAGCTCCCTGGATCTGACTCGCATGTATCTGAAAAGGCTCAAGAGGTACGACCCCCAACTTCGGTGCATCATTACCTTGACCGAGGATCTGGCGTTGCAACTGGCCCGCCGGGCGGATCAGGAAATTTCGGCCGGCCGCTACCGCGGTCCTCTCCACGGAATCCCCTGGGGAGTCAAGGACCTGGCGGCCGCTCGCGGATACAAAACCACCTGGGGTGCGGCGCCCTACAAGGATCAGATCTTCGATTACGATTCCACTGTGGTTGAACGACTAGAAGAGGCAGGAGCCGTGCTGGTGGCCAAGCTCTCCACGGGCGCGATGGCCCGCGGGGATATCTGGTTCGGAGGCCAAACCAAAAACCCCTGGAATCTCACGATGGGCCCCGGTGGCTCTTCAGCCGGATCAGCAGCAGCCACGGCAGCCGGGCTGGTGGGGTTTTCTCTGGGTACGGAAACCCGGGGATCCATCCTGCGCCCCTCCACCAACTGCGGCCTCAGCGGTCTTCGCCCCACCTTCGGAAGAGTGAGCCGATACGGAGTGATGGCTCTCACTTTCAGTATGGACAAGGTGGGGCCAATATGCCGCACTGTGGAGGATTGTGCCGTCGTCTTCAATGCTCTTCACGGCCCTGATGGGAAGGACCTGGCGGTGGTGGATCGTCCCTTCAACTGGGATCCGACACTCGACACCAGAAGCCTGAGACTGGGTTATATCCGCAGTGCTTTTGAAGCCGATCGGCCCATCCCTGAAGAGAAGGCCAACGACGAAGCGGCCCTGAAGAAAATCGTTTCCATGGGATTCACCCCTCAGGCCGTTGAGTTCCCCGACTATCCCAACGATCTGCAACGTCTCATTCTCTATTCGGAAGCCGCAGCAGCCTTTGATGAGTTGACCCGGAGCGGAAGAGACAAGCTATTGACCACTCAAGATGCCTGGCCGAAATCGTTTCGCGAGGCTCGCCTGATTCCCGCAGTGGAATACATCCAGGCGCTTCGCTTACGCAAGCTGTTGATGAAGGAAATGGAAGCGTTGTTTTCTCAAGTGGACGTGCTGATCGTCCCGACGGGTTCCGCTGCTCCCGCCGGTGATCCCGTCGGCAAGAATATTCCCCTGACCAACATGACCGGCCATCCGGCCGTTGTGGTGCCCAACGGCTTGACCCCCTCGGGAGTCCCCAGTTCGATTAGCTTCGTGGGTCG
>JAZFRU010000141.1:0-2351 GCA_036445815.1 Acidobacteriota bacterium
CTGCCGGGGCGGGCCAGGTCCGAACTCCTGGGATAAGCTGGCACCGCTGGTGGAGTGGGTAGAAAACGGCAAGGCTCCTGATTTCGTCGTTGCCACCCACAACAGCGCTGGGGTCATCGACAACGAGCGACCGATTTGCCCTTATCCGGAACAGGCCGTCTATACGGGTCCTGCCGGTGGGGAAAACGATCGCGCCAATTGGGTGGCCACGAACTTTACCTGTCGTTGAGCCTTATCGACCTGCTGCGCTGACCAACTGATCGCGGTCGTGCACAATTTCACCTCCCAGACCGGTCATGACCACCTTCAGGTCTCGAATCTCCTCGATGGGCATGGTGAAAAAGTCTCTCTCCAGGACGGCGAAGTCCGCATACTTCCCAGGTTCTAGAGTTCCTAGAGTGTCCTCCGCCAGCAGATATTCCGAAGCCCAGGTGGTGGCCATCTTCAGGGCACTGATTCGGTCGATGGCTTCGTCAGAAGGTAGAACGACAGGTTCCTTGTTGCCCCGAGTACCTGCAGGGACCGTTCGGGTCACCAGGGTGTAGATGGGCGTCCAGAAATCTGTTCCTGCCGCCTCGAAGGTGACCCGGACTCCTTGGTCAAGCCAGGTTTTTACGGGCATCACAAACTTCCAGGAATCTTCTCCATAGTCTTTGATCAACTCGGGCACTTCAGCCAGATAACCCGTGCTCACATTGAGGATGATTCCATATTTTTTGATTCCCTCCATCACGTCGGGAACGTTTCCTAAAAAGAAATTGTGCTCCAGTGTCGTTCTGAGACTTCGGATGTATTCGGGAGTATAGTTCCCCTCCTTCATGGCCTGCTCCAGCATCTGAATGTACAATCGAGCGCCGTGGCTGCCGGTGGCGTGCGCCTGGACGGGTCGCCAACCGTTCACAATGGCTGTCCTGAAAGATTCCCAGGGCTTGCCGCCGGGAGCGGGACAGCGTTCCCGCACCTTGATGTCCGAGGTGGCCGGGAGGTCAGGCCCCATGCAAATCTCGTTTTGGGTGGAGTCCCAGATTTCATTGCACATTCCGTTGAGCCACATCATCTCACCACCGGCGGCGTGGCTGGTCCAGGGGGCACCGTAGCCCTTATAAAATTCGCGGATGGACTTCAGGTTAAAAAAGTTTCCTCTTTGAGCTTCTATAAAATAGGCCAGGCGATGGGAGAGTCTGCCCTCTCGGTTCAGCATATTGGAAGCCCGAATCACCCGGGGGGACATCATCCGCGTGCCCACGGTGGTGATCCCCAGCTTTTGCAAATCAAGTCCGTGAAGGTACATCACCTCCGCCAGGTCCTCGATTGGTTTGTCTTTCCACCAGAAATCGTAGGTCAAGCCCTGCATTTCGGGATTGGCCAGGTACCCATCGGCTGCCGATCCGGGTCCATTTTCGATCTCGGTACTTTCCAGCCAGTCGGGAAAGACCTTTGTGAACTCGTCAACGGCTGCCTGGTTGAAGAAGGCGGCCGCCCGGGCCCTGACCAGTACCGGATGTTCTGATGTGACGTTGTCGATGTGTCTCTTGTTGATCTTGCCTAAATAGAGCCAGCTGCGGTTGGTGGCAGGTCGGTTGTCGGGGCCCTCTTCCAGGGCCACGGTGATCCACTGTCCAGAGGGAATTCGCTGGACGCGAATGGCATTGATGATCGCCTCCCGGATCTTCTTGGCCGTGCCCTCTGCCGTTGTTTCCGCGACCACGTTCACCTTGATGCTGGGATCCACCAGGCCAAACTGGGGGCCGTACTGGCGGCTCGCGAAGTTATAGAGGTGATAGTGGGGCTGAATCAAACCGGGGATGACCGTGCGCCCGCCTACATCCACTAATCGGGTCAAGGGACCCGCCAACTGTCTCATCTCGGCATTACTGCCCAGGGCCATGATCTTTTTACCCTTGATGGCCATGGCCTGGTAAATGTTTCCGGGGCTGCTGGGGCGGTTGCTGCGGTCATCCATGCTCACGATCTTGCCGTTCGTCAGGATGGTCTCGGGATACCCCTGCTCCGCCACCAGTTGGGGGATCTGCTGGGAGCGGGTGATCCCAAAAGAAAACCAAAGAATGCTCACGATCATTAGGGTTCGAGTCTGTGTCATGGGATCCTCCTAGTGTTGGGTTCCTCCGGCCTCCCCGCCCCGAGCTGCCGAGCGCACATCGCTCTCGATCAATTCCCAGATCTGATCGATATAGTTCAGGAACTCCGGAGTGCGCTTGAGGGGAAGTTGGCGGGGGCGCTCGAAGGGGATGGAGATAGTGGCTTTCACGCGGCCGGGACGAGAACCAAAGACGATGACCTGATCGGAGAGAAAAACGGATTCATCAATCTGATGAGTAATGAACAGCACC
>JAZFRU010000142.1:0-4423 GCA_036445815.1 Acidobacteriota bacterium
GGCCCCTTCTATCTCGTATCCCCTGTCTCCTGTATTATTGAGGAAATTCATGGGAGTGAAGGTGGAGCGAAATCCCGGCACACAGAAGACTCAGGAAGTCGAGGGCGATCTTGCCCTGCTCCTGGAGGTCTTGCCTTCCCGCCTCAGGGACATCCTGGCACAGGAACCCGATTTAGAGGATCTGGTGGAGGTGGTCCTGGATTTTGGCAGACAGCCTGAGGCTCGATTCTTTGATCGAGTGGTCTATCTGGATGCACAGGAAGTCTCTCGCCAGGACCTGGATGATGTCGTGAGTCGACTGGGTCCCTTTGCGGGTGACAACCGTGCTGGAATCGAGCGCACGTTGCACCGCATCAGCGCTATTCGGAACCGGCTGCAGGCGATTGTGGGACTCACCTGCCGGGTGGGCCGTGCCGTCACCGGAACGGTCGATATTATCCGAGACGTGATTGAGACGGGTGAAAGTCTGCTTCTTCTGGGACCTCCCGGAGTGGGAAAGACGACGTTGTTGCGAGAAGCCGCCCGCTTCCTTGCCGATGAACTGGGCAAGAGAGTCGTGGTGGTGGATACCTCGAATGAAATTGCAGGCGACGGAGATGTGCCGCATTCAGGCATAGGTCTTGCCCGCCGAATGCAGGTGGTATCACCTGAACTGCAGCATCGGGTCATGATCGAGGCCGTGGAGAATCATATGCCGGAGGTCATTCTTATTGACGAAATTGGCACCCTGGAAGAAGCTCTGGCGGCCCGAACTATTGCGGAACGAGGTGTCCAGTTGATCGCCACTGCCCACGGCGTCACCCTGGACAATCTGATCATCAATCCAACTCTCTCGGATCTGTTGGGAGGGGTCCAGGCGGTGACCTTGTCCGATGAAGAGGCTCGGCGGAGAGGTACCCAGAAAACAGTGCTGGAACGGAAGGCTCCTTCAACTTTTGACAATCTGGTCGAAATTCAGCATCGCGACCGGTTGGCCATTTACCGGGACTGCGCCAACGTGGTGGATCGATTCCTGGCAGAGACTCCCTTGCATCCGGAAGTCCGGGTTCGAGGCTCTGATGGCAAGGTTCAGATTCGTGAGGCTCCCTCCCATCAGGTTCTGTCATCACCGAATCCGCGAGTCCCATCGAATGATGAAGTCCAGGTTCAGGGAGGGGCGGCGGTGGTGCGGATTTATCCAGTAGGTGTGAGTCGAACTCGACTGGACAAGTCGATCCGGGAACTGGGGGTGCCGGCTCGCCTTGGGGATCAGCCGAATCATGCAGACGTCATTCTCAGCCTCAAGGCCCGAAGAAAACGCCAACCCCGAAGGCTCCAGGAGGCCCTGGATGATGGGGTGGAGTTTTTCTCGATTAAAAGCAACACCCTGACCCAGATCAAGAATTTCTTGAGAAATTATTTTCGGGACTCCCTGCATCGTGAAGATGAGTATCGTCGGGATCACGGTTTTGCCATCCAAGAGGCGGAGGATGCGGTGATCCGGGTACAGCGAAACGTTGAGCCCACCGAGCTGTCTTCGCAGAATTCTTATGTTCGCCGTTTGCAGCACAAGCTGATCCACGGCCACGGACTTCACTCGGAGAGCCGAGGTAAGGAACCTTTCAGAAGGGTCGTGGTCTACCCGAGGGAGATTTGAAGAGGCCCTGACCCCTGACCAGGCGCTGGACTTCGACCAGCGCGTTCCACGTTCCAGGTTCCACGTTCCACGAACGGAACTGTAGGGGCGCACGGCCGTGCGCCCACCGATCAGATTGCAAGCTTATGTAGCGGCCGTTCTTTAGCCCGCCTTCCTCACACCCGTTCTACTGCATCGGCACCATGATCCATCCTGACGGTGTTGCGTGACCCGCAAACGGGTACCCCTCGGCCTCCTCGGCGTACTGCACGAGTACGCCTGCGGTTTCCTTCCTTCACGCGCCTTGTCAGGTTGGCCCTTTCGCCGCTTCGTGACGACCTGGTGTGAGGAAGTCGGGCTTGAGCGGCTCTTGTCTTCTTTCGTGGAACGTGGAACCTGGAACGCGGCCGAGCGGAGCGAGGCCGCCAATTCCTGCCCCCTAAGCCCCTAATTTGCTTCAATCTGGGCGCCGATCGAGGTTAGCCGTTCGGCCACGTTTTCATAGCCCCTTTGAATGACCTCCACATGTTCAATGGTGGTGACGCCGTCCGCGCACAGTCCGGCCACGACCAGGGCCATTCCGGCCCTGATATCGGGAGACTCCAGATGAATTCCTCGCAGTAGTCCTGGACCTTCGACCATCACCCGATGAGGATCACACATGGTAATGGTGGCACCCATTCGAACCAGCTTGTCAATAAAGAACATTCGGGCCTCATACATCCAGTCATGGATCAAACAAGCCCCTTGACCCTGGGTGGCCAGGACGATTGCCAGGCTGACCAGATCGGTAGGAAAAGAGGGCCAGAGTCCGGCAGTGACTTGAGACGGGTTATCCAACTCTCCTGCCTGAACCTGAATGACATCGGGGCTTTTCTCTTCAAATCGAACACGGAACCGTTCGAAGACCTTTTGAATGGGCAGGAACTCTTCACGCGTTACCCCCATCAGATCAACCTTGCCACCTGTTACGGCGGCGGCAATGGCGATAGTCCCGGCGTCTATGTAATCTGCTGGGATTCGGAAGGTGAAGTCATGGCCCTGGGTGGAGGGGCCGCTCAGCACTCTATAGTAAAGCGGATGGAGTTCAATCTGGCAGCCCAGTTCACGCAGGAACTTCACCAGAGTTAGGACGTGGGGTTCACGTGCAGGGTTTTCGATCAGCCCCTGCCCCAGGGCAGAAAACAAGATAAGAGCATTCTCGGTAGCGGTGACCGAGCTTTCTTTCAGATACACCTGAGGACAATCGACTTCCTCGGTCTTTCTCAATGTGACACTCCCGGACTCCTCGGCAACCGAGAATCCCGCAGCTCGAAATACGTCCCAGTGCATGTCGAAGGAACGCCTTCCAATCGGACAGCCTCCGGGAAGGGGACAGGAGATCGTGTCGAGGTGAGGGGCCAGGGCTCCCAGTAGAAGAATCGAGCCTCTGAGCTTCTCTACCAACTCGGGAAGAAGTTCACCCCCCCGAAAGTTTCGAGAGTCAACTGAGAGCGTTCCGTTTTCTCGGGACACGGGCACGTTGAGAGCTCCCATCAGTCGTAAGAGGCTGTCCACGTCCGCGATGTTGGGGACATTCTGAAATCTGACGATGGACTTCGAAAGCAAGGCCGCGGAGAGCAGTGGGAGAGCTGCGTTCTTGTTGCCCTGAACCGGATACTGTCCCGACAGCTTCTTCTGACCTATGATGCTGAACCTTTTGTTCAAGTGGTGCTCCTGTTGGACTGGCTATGTTCCTGAAAAATAACGATTTCAGGTTCCAGACGGATAGAGAATCGTTCCCAGACTCGCTCGGCGTACTCCTCGGCTAACGAGAGAATATCCTGGCTGGTCGCCTGGCCCAGATTGATGATGAGGTTTCCGTGATAGGTTGCGAACTGTGCATCTCCGCGACGTACCCCGGGGGCTCCGACCGCCTCCAGAAGTTTTCCCGCCGGTATCTTGTCGAACATGATGAAGTCTGCTGGAATCGTTTCCAATGTCTTGTCGGCGATCTCCGCGACGGAAATGTTCTTGAAAAAGCTTCCAGGGCATCTCAGTCCCAGTGGGTACTTTTCCAGGCGCCTGGACAGGATCTCTCCAGACCGGTCCCGCAGTGATTCTACGCTCCGGGTCAGACGCAATCGACAGTTCAGGATAAACCACTCCCGATGAGTCTTGAACCGGCTGTCACGATAAGCAAAGTGGAGATCTGAGGCGGCCAGCACCTCGACTTGATCTCCTGACCAGAAGCTCACCTCCACGACCACATCGCTCACCTGTTGGCCATAGGCACCCGCGTTTCCCACCAGTGCCCCGGCAAGGGTTCCGGGTATTCCATACAGACGTTCCATACCGGCCAAACCCAGATCATTGACCCAGCCGATGACGTCTTCCAGTTTCTCACCTCCACCCACTTCGACCTCGTTCTCACTCTGTTCCCGTCCCTTGATGCCGTTATGAATGACGAGGCCTGGCAGGCACCCGTCGGGAAAGAGCACATTACTTCCATCACCCAGGTAAAAGGTGGACAGTCCTTCTTTTTTCGCCCAGGCTTGAGCCTGCTGAAACTGCTGGAGGGTTTCTATCTGTGTGTACCACTGAGCGGTCCCACCGATTTTCAGGGTGCTCAGTCGAGCCAGCGATGCCTCACGTTTAAGCTCAATCGATGGAGGAGGATCTGCCGACTTCAACATGGTTGAAGATTAGCATAGCCGTGACTTTTCTTCGACCAGAGCTGACCGGCTGACCTCGGCGGGCTGTGCCCGCCTGCTGACCCCTGACCGCTGGTCGAAGACCAGCGCGTTTAACGTTTAACGTTTAACGCTT
>JAZFRU010000143.1:0-5442 GCA_036445815.1 Acidobacteriota bacterium
CAAAATGCAGGGCAAATTGCTGTACCATGCCGGTTGAAGTGAAAATACCAGACTTGGTCCGAATGGGTGTTATCAAAGGAATTGAAGCGGATGAGCCGATCAAGAAGCTTGCGAAAAAATTAAAAAAAGACGGTGTGATTGAACATTTATATTTTAAAGAACAGGTTTTTATGCTCGTTCGATTTGCCAATAACGATTGTCTTTATCTCGACCCAACGAGTCGAAAATGCAAAATTTATAAGAAGCGTCCTGATACTTGCAGAAACCATCCCCGTGTCGGCCCATGGCCAGGTTTTTGCGCCTACGAACAGAAATAACCCCAATGCAAACAGCGGGGTTTTCATCCTTGGCAGTTTTATTAATAAGTAAACGAATTCAACAATGTCCCCGAGATCTCTGTACCTACTGCAAAAGCGGTAGAATTGGCCCCTATTTCAGGCTGTTTCGCGACGGTCCGGAGCTTTCAAACAGTCTCTTCGGGTGCGCGGACGAAAGCAAAAACGATCAAACGCGTTTGCCGCACCACGGTGGTGTTGGCCACGACATTGATCTCTTGGAGGTTTCCCATGCCCGAACTCGAACATGCTGACTCTGTGTTTGCGAATGCCAAAGTGGTAACTCTTGATTCGTCGGATCAAATAGCTTCAGCCGTCGCGGTGAAAGACGGCCGCATCATGGGAGTCGGGGCGGAAGAGGAAATACGAAAACTGTCTGACGCGGCCACCACGTGGGTCGATCTGCATGGGAAGACGGTGCTCCCAGGGCTGGTTGACTCGCACTGTCACATAGGGCTCGCGAGCCGGAGCTTTATTCATTATGTGGACGGTCGCTGCCCACCCAACCATTGCATCAATGATATTTTGGAACGGATTCGAGAGAAGGCCAAGCAAACCCCGAAAGGGCAGCTTATCAGTGTGCACGGCAGCATGTTCGGGGATCAGAAGTTAGTCGAAAAGAGGTTTCCGACGAAAGAAGAATTGGACTCGGTCGCCCCGGACCATCCAGTAATCATGCTGGCTAGTGTTCACACCATCATTGCAAATAGTTACACCGTGAAGCTCGCGGAGGTCACGAGAGACACGCACGAATTGTCCGGCGGCATCCACGTGGAGCATGACCCGGACACAGGAGAACCGACGGGCGTTTTTCGAGAAGGATCCCCAGTCGGTTACATCCCTTTGTCATACGAGCAGTACAAGGAAACGATTCGCTCAGGCATAGAGCGGTACTGGATTCCCCAAGGCATTACGTCCGCCTACTCTTTCACCACTGACGGTAGTGAGTTGAAGGCATATCAGGAGCTTTTGGCCGAGGGATCATTACCACTGCGCGTCAAGGCAATGTTTTGCGAGTTTGACAACACCCTCGTGGCAATCGACGATTTGCTCTATCTAGGGATCCTGCCCGGGTTCGGTACCGATCGACTCAGCACGGGGGGCGTGAAGATCTTTGTCGACGGCGCTTTCATGACTTTGTCGGCTGCCTCGAAAGAGCCCTATTTCAATCTTCCCGACCCCGACCATCGTGGCTATCTCCGGATCACGCAAGAGCGCCTCGATGAGTACGTCAAGAAGTCCCATGACGCTGGTCTCACCCTGTGCATTCACGCCATGGGCGACCGGGCTCAGGAGATGGCGCTCGACGCTTACGAAAAAGCCTTGACGGCCAACCCAAGACTGCATCGCCACCGGATCGAGCACTTTGGCTGCGACATGGGCAGCCCTGAGCTGAGACGCCGTGCCAAGGAGTTGGGAATCCTCCCGAACATCACTTCCGGGTGGTTGTACTCCTACGGCGATTTCATCGAACCGCACCTCGGCCCGGAGCGAAGCAGACAGTCGTTCGCGCTACGTTCCATGATCGACGACGGTCTCCGACCGGCTGACAGCTCAGACCAGTGTGGGACGGATCCGATGACGTTGGATCCGTTTCACAGCATGTGGTGCGCCGTTACCCGGCAGACGTTCTTCGGCAGCAGATTCGTCCCGGAGGAGGCGATCGGCGTCAAAGACGCGCTCCGGCTGTGGACGATCAACGGCGCTTACTCAGGGGGCGAAGAGGATCTGAAAGGGTCCATCGAGACGGAAAAACTGGCAGACATGATCGTGATTTCCGACGACATTCTCACGATTGCCGAGGATCGAATCAGGGACATCAAAGTGGACCTGACTATCGTGGGTGGTCAAGTCGTGCATGAGCGCTCTGTGGGAAACCGGTCGTGAGGGATTATCGATAGTTCCTTTCTTAAGTGCCTTGGAGACAATAAGGTGCTTAAGCGCGACCGGGATAATATGCATCCTGTCTAACCTGATCTCTTTTATTATCAGTCATTCGGTTTTTCCCTTTTGATCGGAGGTTTTACCATGTCTATTCAAAACGGACGTCATTTTCTTCAAATCCCCGGCCCCACAAATGTGCCGGATCGAATCCTGCGCGCTATGAGCCGGCCGATAATCGATCATCGCGGACCGGAATTTTCACAGCTCTCGATCGAGGTCCTGGGCGGCCTCCAGCGTATCTTTCAGACCTCCGGCCCTGTTGTGATTTATCCATCCTCCGGGACCGGGGCCTGGGAGGCCGCACTGACCAACACCCTTTCGACTGGGGACAGGGTATTGATGTTCGAGACCGGGCACTTTGCGACCCTATGGCACAATATTGCGATTCGGCTGGGTATCGAGGTGGACTTCGTCCCCGGCGACTGGCGCCACGGAGTGGATGCGGCCCTGGTCGAAGCAAAGCTTGCCGAGGACAAACACCACAAAATTAAGGCCCTTGCGGTTGTGCACAATGAGACCTCAACCGGGGTGACCAGTCGGCTGCCCGAGATACGCAAGTCAATGGACCGGGCCGGGCACCCGGCGTTGCTCATGGTGGACACGATCTCCTCCCTCGCATCCACTGATTATCGTCATGAGGAATGGGGCGTTGACGTCACAGTATGCTGCTCCCAGAAGGGCCTGATGTTACCGCCCGGTCTCGGTATAAACGCCATCAGCGAAAAGGCCATTCATGCCTCAAAGACGGCAAAACTGCCACGGTCCTACTGGGATTGGAGCGGAATGCTGACACTCAATCAAAAGGGATTCTTCCCCTATACCCCTGCGACCAATTTGATCTACGGTTTGTGCGAGGCCGTTCACATGCTGGAGGAGGAAGGGCTGCAGCACGTCTTTTCGCGCCACAATCGGCACGCCAGGGCAACGCGCCGTGCCGTTCGGGCCTGGGGGCTTGAAATTCTCTGTGCGGACCCACAGGAATACAGCAATTCTCTCACAGCAGTGATGATGCCCGAAGGATACAGTGCGGACGCATTTCGTAAGGTTGTCCTGGATAATTTCAACCTGTCTCTGGGCAATGGGCTGGGAAAGGTTGCTGATAAGGTGTTCCGCATAGGCCACCTCGGCGATTTCAATGATCTGATGCTCGCAGGAACCCTTTCGGGCGTGGAAATGGGTCTTGCCCGCGCCGGCGTCTCCTTTTCAAAGGGAGGCGTAACAGCGGCCCTCGATTACCTGGAAACAGATGGAAGTTGAAGCAGAGCACAGAAATTCGGATGTCCTCGATGAATTGAGGAGATTGATCGAAGGAGACGTCCATACCGATGCGTTGAGCAAAGCCCTGTACAGCAGCGGGGCCTGCCTGTACAGGGTCAGGCCGCTGGGCATCGTCCAGCCCAAACATAAAGCGGATGTGCTCAAAGTGATGAGATATGCAGTTAAAAAGGGCAGTCCCGTCACTGCGAGGGGTGGAGGGACGAGTCGGTCGGGCAACGAACTGGGCGAAGGAATTATCCTTGATTTCTCCAAACATATGACTAGTATCCAGGAATTCGATCTTCAGGGAAATTGGGTTCGGGTGCAGCCCGGAATCATTCTGTCTACCCTGAACACATTCCTGAAATCCAGTGGCCTTTTTTTCCCCATCGACCCGTCAACAGGAGATTTTTGCACCCTCGGCGGCATGATTGCCAATAATTCCAGCGGACCACAGGCGGTAAAATACGGCACAACCCGGGACCACGTGCTCTCTTTGGAGGTTGTACTTTTTAACGGGGAGGTCATCCAAACCGGTCCCGTCCCCCTGAAACGGAAAGAAAACTACGCTGAGAGATTGGAGCGGGAGATCTACAACAGGATGCCGGAGGTCCTTGGGCGGTATGATGAACCCCTCAGGGACGAACGGCCTTTTACCACGAAGAATTCTTCCGGTTACAACCTTTGGGGGCTACAACATGAGGGGATATTAGACCTGACGCCACTTTTTGTAGGATCTGAAGGAACTCTTGGGATTGTCACCGAGGCGAAGCTCAAACTTGCGCCTGTTCCGGCGCAGGTCCTGAGCGGACTCCTCTGCTTCGACGACCTTTCAGGGGTGAGCGAGGCCACGCAAAAGATTCTGGAGCTCTCCCCATCCATTCTTGACATTATGGAGAGGCAGATACTCGATCTGGCCCGGGCACAAAAGGCGGAGATGCGGCCTTATCTTCCTGAGGGGATCGAGGCGCTTCTATTTATTCAGTTTCAGGGCGACGGGTCAGACGATCTTCACCAAAAGTTCCAAGAGGTGGAGAAAAGGATCATCCATGAGGGGAAATTGGCCTGTGATCTTAAAGTTGCGAAAAATGAAAAAGATATGGCGGTATTTGCAAAGGTCCGAAGCATATCCGGCCCCATCCTCAACAACATCAAGGGACCTGTCAAACCTGTTGCCTTTGTCGAGGACGCTGCTGTTCATCCAAGCCGTCTCCCGCGATACATCAATGGCTTAAGGGAACTTTTCAGAACCTATCAGGTGGATGCAGGCATCTATGGTCATGCGGGGGATGGAAATCTACATTCAATGGTCTTCATGGATTTAAATCAGGAAGATGAAGTAAAGAAAATGGCCGCCCTGGCTGACGCCGTCTATGATCTGGTTCTCGGTTTGAAGGGAACCATCAGCGGGGAGCACGGTGATGGTAGACTGAGGACATACTATCTCAAAAAACAGTATCCAAAACTCTATCCGGCCTTTAAGGAAGTCAAGGCACTCTTTGACCCTAAAAACATACTCAATCCGGGGTGTATTGTGGGCGGGGAACACAACCTTCTCACCCGGCACCTCAAATACGGCGTCGATTATCATATCGTACCCACCGGAAGCGCCTTCGACAAGGAATCCTTGAGGACGGAGGTAGAGACCTGTTCCGGCTGCGGGAATTGTCGTTCATACTGCCCCATCGCCCGGCTGGTTCACGAGGAGTGGGCGATGGGGCGCGGCAAGGCCACCCTGTTGAGGGAGATTCTTTCCGGCCGTCTCGATCCCGATACCCTGGAATCACCGGAACTCAAAAAGATTATGGACTCCTGCATCAACTGTAAGAAGTGCCTGACGGAATGTCCCTCACGGGTGGATATCCCCTGGCTTTCGGTGAGTAGTCGGGCAGTCTATGTGGATAGG
>JAZFRU010000144.1:0-30889 GCA_036445815.1 Acidobacteriota bacterium
CTTGCGGGTGGGCGCCAGGCAGATCTCATTGTTACAAGCCTGGTACCGGAAGCTGCCCTGGATCACCCGTTCGCCCGAAGCGTCGGGCGACACTGACACGGGAAATCGCATGATGACGCGCCCCTCGTATACGTCCAGTTCCTCTTTGGCGAATTCGAATTTGAGCCGGATGCTCTCCGGGTACCGGGTCTCTCCCAAGGTCAAGCCATCAACAGACTCCAGGGTCAACTCGGTCGGAATCAGGTATTCCAGGGTCGGCTGGTGGGCGTTGACATGCCAGGTCGGCTGCAGGTTGGCGATGACAGCGGCCTGAAAACTGCTCCCTGGATGCACGAAATCCACGGAGAGGTTAGTTTCAATCTCGACCAGCTCATCGGCACTGACAAACTGTGCCTGCACCATCCCCATCACCGTCAAACAGATCAGCCCTACCAAAAACAATGTTCGAATCTTCATGGTCTTCGCACCTCACATGACAGCCAGCAACTGATGTCCGAGTCGCGCCTATCGGCGCTACCTCTGCTGTACCTCACAATAACTCCTCCTGATGGGGTTTCTCCCTACGCCGCTGGGGCCAGAACTTTATCAGCGTATTATACAGTACGCTGATAGGGGGAACTCGACCGAGTGCTCTCTCAAGCCGACGCCGTTTTCACTTTGCTCAAACAACTGCGGGTTCCCTTCGTGTCCAGAACCTGTTCACTATGCGGTTTGGCCTTTCTCGAAGATCCCACTCCGTCATCGACCTGCCCCGCCCCTGACAGTCGGTCCCCCGACAATCAGGTCGCGTCCATCCTGAGTGGTTAGTGTTCGTAACGCCTGTTCCATTACACCTGCTTCGGATCTCGCTGATAGACAATCTTCCCTCTCACCACGGTCATGACCGGAACTCCGGACATTTTCCAGCCGTCAAAAGGACAATTTCGACTCTTCGATCTGAATTGATTAACATCCACCACGATTTCCTGATCGGGATCGATGACGGTGATGTCGGCAATCGCACCTTCTTCGAGGGTTCCTCGGCCCAACTTCAAGATACGATTGGGATTGACACTGAAAAGCTCCACCAGGCGAGAGATAGAAACCACCTCCCGCCGCACCAGGAATTCCCAGGCCAGCGGCACCGCCGTTTCCATCCCTATCACCCCGTTGGCGGCTTCCTGAAAGGGAGTCTCCTTCTCGAGACGGGTATGAGGCGCATGATCCGTGGCAATGCAGTCAATCGTCCCGTCGGACAGTCCCTTGAGTATGCTTTTCACATCGGATTGCGTCCTTAGTGGTGGATACATTTTGAAACTGGTGTCGTAATCCTTGATGTCGGCATCCGTCAATATAAAATGATGCGGCGTCACTTCGCAGGTCATTTGCACACCCTGCCGCTTGGCCTGACGGACCCAAAAGAGGGATTCGAGGGTCGAAAGGTGGGCAATGTGGATGCGTCCTTCGGTGATGCGTCCCAGGATCATGTCACGAGCCACATCCAATTCCTCTGCTGCCCGGCTAACGCCATGAAGACCCAGGCGCGTGGAAACAGCACCCTCGTTCATGTGGCCACCTGCTGCCAGTTGACGGTCCTCACAATGATCGATAACGACAAGATCAAAGATCTTTGCGTATTCCAGGGCTCTGCGCATCATCTGATTGTTCTCGACCGGGTGGCCGTCGTCGGTAATCGCCACCGCACCGGCATTGACCATTTCTCCGATCTCCGCCAATTCCTGTCCCTTCAACCCTTTCGTGATGGCACCGGCAGGGAAGACATTGACCAGAGCAGCCTGGCGTGCGCGCTCAACAATAAAACGAGTAATGGCTGCACTGTCATTGACAGGATCGGTGTTGGGCATGCATGCAATGCTGGAAAAACCCCCGGCAGCCGCAGCCCGACATCCACTCAGGATGGTTTCCTTGTCCTCTCTCCCTGGCTCACGCAAATGCACGTGCATATCGATAAAGCCGGGACACACGAACAACCCTTTGGCGTCGATGACCTTCCAAGTCTTTTTGGCCTGGATCTTTCCGATCCTGGCGATCTTTCCTTTCTCCACCAGAAGATCGAGCTTTCCCTCCATCTTCTGGCTCGGATCAACAACGGTTCCTCCCTTGAGCAACATCACAGGGCACCCTCCCCACCGATTCCCAATAGCAGGTAAAGCACCGCCATACGAACGGCTACCCCATTGGTGACTTGCTCGAAAATCACTGAATACTCTCCCTCTGCCAGCTCCGGATCGATTTCCACACCGCGGTTGATAGGCCCAGGGTGCATGATGATAGCGCTCGGCTTGGCCCATCTCATTTTCCTTGCGTTCAGACCATACAAAGCGAAGTACTCCTTGGTCGAGGGAAAGAAGACTTCCTTTTGCCGTTCTCGCTGGGTGCGCAGCATCATGATCACGTCAGCTCCCTGGAGGGCCTGCTTCATGTGAATTTCGACTCGCACGCCGTAGCCCTCAAAACCCATTGGAATCAGGGTCGGAGGACCACATACCGAGACATTCGCACCCAGCTTGGTGAGCAGCAGAACGTTGGAGCGGGCCACCCGACTGTGGGTAATATCACCGATGATGGCGATGTTAAGCCCTTCAATTCGCTCCTTGTGATCCAAGATGGTAAAGGCGTCCAGCAAGGCCTGCGTCGGGTGTTCGTGCAGTCCATCTCCTGCATTAACCACACAGGTAGATTCACAATACCGAGCCAATAGTTGGGGGGCTCCCGCACATGGATGGCGGATGGCGATGATATCCGGATTCATGGATTGCAGATTTTTCCCCGTATCAATCAAAGTTTCACCTTTGCTGACACTGCTGGTGGACACACTAAAGTTGATGGCATCAGCTCCCAATCGCTTGGCAGCAATTTCGAAGGAGGAACGGGTGCGAGTCGAGGGTTCAAAAAAGAGGTTGATAACCGATTTTCCACGAAGGGTGGGGACCTTCTTGATGGGTCGTGTCGAAATTTCCTTGAAGCTCTTCGAGGTATTCAGGATCAACTTGATGTCACCCAGGGTGAGATCTTCGATGCCCAGTAAATGCTTTCCGCTGAGAGCCATGGTTCAAAAAGCTGACAACTGACAGGGAACAACTGGCCACCGATGGATGTTTCGAGTTTCTGTCATGATCCCTTTTCCAAGAGTTCCCGGCTGGTCAGGATGGCCCCTTCCTCGCCATCAATCGATGACACATGAACTTCAACCACCTCGTTCTCGTCCGTTTCTACATACTTGCCCACATAATCTGCCTGGATCGGCAATTCTCTGCCGCCTCGATCAATAAGGACAGCCAGCTTGACCTTTCGAGGACGTCCATAATCGAGGACACTGTCCAGAGCGGCTCGGGTGGTTCGGCCCGTGTACAGGACGTCATCAACCAGCAGCACATCCTGCTCGTTGACATCGAAATCCAGGTGCGAACCTTCCACAAGGGGTTGGGTGTGGACCAGAGAGAGGTCATCCCGGTAAAAGGTAATGTCAAGAATCCCCAGGGACAGCTGTTTCTTGGTCAGCCTTTTGATCTTCTTTTGCAGTCTTTGGGCAAGAGGAACGCCCCGTCGACGGATTCCGATCAACACCAGTCTCTCAAGTTCCGGATGATCCTCAACCACTTCCCCGGCAATCCTAGATAACTCCGACTCCGACTCTTTTCGAGTCATCACGGCCTGAGGATAGGTTTTTTTCACTGGCTTTTCCTGCAAGGCGGGGGTGATCATAGCATATTTCAGGCCTGATCCGTTGATGCTCCGAGGGTTTGGCACGGCAAATCTCCCCTTTTCTTGTCAACAGGTCGAATTCTTGTCGGCTTCCAGTGAAGATGTCGTATAAAATGCGGGTGATGAAAAAACTACTTCTGATGGTTGCCGCACTGCTGTCACCTCTGTGGATCTCGGCACAATCCCTTCCTGAACGCGCCCCTGAATCCTCAGCCTGTCACGTTTTTTTGGATGACCAGAACATCTGGACGCTGGAAACCCTTGCGGAACCGGATGGGACGACTACCCCTATTATGAACATCATCACTTTTTCTCCAGGGACCTGGGATTTTCGGCCCCGGGACGTTCACCTCTACAACCGGGACAATCGGGAGGCCATTGTTGAGAAGTTCTCCATGGACACGGGGGTACCCGGGGAGCCCTACCTGATGGAATACCTGTCCGTCAAAGGGAACGGCTTCATCGGCCTGGACCTCTTGGGAAGTTTCGAGAACTTTGTAGAACCAACCCGTGTTGTGATCGATCTGGAAGAAGACCGGTTCCAATTAGAGCCGCTGGATTGCTTGGACTTCAACGCGCTGGCCGAAAAGATCGACCGGGTCAATTTTGACAGCCCAAATATCTGGGAAGATTACGAAGTACTCCAGATTGAATTCCGTGGAGACAAGAGCCTCAGGCCGCAGGACCCCTGAGGGCTCATGCGTTCGTGCATTCGTGCTGTCGTTCCTTCGTTGCTTGGGAAGTAGGGGCACACGGCCGGTACGCCCTCCGGATTCGGCTCCTTGATGCGCCTCCCACCCTCCGGACTCACGTTAAACCTGAAACGTTAAACGTTAAACGCGCTGATCGAAGATCAGCGCCGGGTCAGCCGGTCAGCTGGTCAGCTCTTAAGGAACCGCCACCTCAATTCCCTCGCCGTAGCTGGAGAACTCGATGGACCCATGTCCGACCAGGTCACCGTCCATTTGAACCGGGATGGAAGAATCGGCCGTGATGCTTAGGTGGCGAACCCTGCGGTAAAGGACATCGGGAAAGTGAATGTGGCGCCCCGATATGGTTCCAAGAACATAAGCAAGATAACGCCCTCTCCCACTTCCCTTGAACAGACACACATCCAGGGAGTTCTCTTCGAGACTGGCTTCAGGGGTGACCAACAGGTGCCCACCATAGCTTCGAGTGTTACCGATCACCGCAAAGGTGCCCTGGTGGATCTCTCCTTCCAAATCGACCTCGAATGACCGCATCGGATATTTCATAAGAGAGATAGCAGTGGCCAGATAGTATGCTCCCATGCCCATGGCCTGTTTCAGGGTGTGGGTGATTCTGGAGATAGCGTCTCCATCCAGTCCAACTCCCGCCATCAGATGGAAGTATTCGCCGTTACCCTGTCCCAGGTATATCCTTTTGAAGTTTCTGCGAACCACCAGCGATAGCGCTCGCTCCGGATCCCTGGGAATCTTTAACTCCCGAGCCAGAACATTAGTGGTACCCGCAGGCAACAGGGCCACCGGAACCTTCCATTTCACGACTTCGCTCATGACTTGATGAAGGGTCCCATCCCCACCGTAGACAATCAGCAGGTCCTTGTGCTCCAGGTTGAGCCATGTGGACGGTTCTCGTGACGGGTGGCTCGAGGCCACATCACATCGAATTCCGTTGCAGTAGAGGTACTCGAGGAGTGCCTTGCGACGCCTTTCAGAAAGCGGGAATCTTCCTGCGGCCGGATTGTAGAGAAAAACAGCACTGATCATGACCTTGACCTCATTCGAGGGCAGCCAAGCGAAGCATCATTCGGGCTTAGTCCGCGTGCGAAATCCGGTTGAGGAAGGGAGCCCCCTCAGGTATCGATTCCAAACCCTGCAGGTACTCGTCGCGGACCGCGGTAAAGTGGCCAAGATACTCCTCTGCAACTGGTTTGTCGGAGGGCAAAGCCAATAAGTTCTGGGGGTTAATATAGCGACCCCTCTTGTCCTGAACCCGGTAGTCCAGGTGAGGCCCCGTTGCCAGACCGGTGGCCCCCACTCGTCCGATTTGCTCGCCCTGACTCACTTTCTGTCCTCTTTTTACCTCGATGCGTGAAAGATGGGCGTAACTGGTGACGTAACCGTTCGGATGTCGAACCTTCACGGTCAAACCAAATCCTCCATCACGCCCCCTGAAAGAAACGGTTCCCGAGGCTGAGGCCAGGACCGGAGTGCCTGTGGCAGCACCATAATCCACACCCAGGTGAGGCCGCCGGGTCTTGAGAATGGGATGGTAACGGGAATGAGAGAACCGTGAGGTGACCCGAGGATCAAAATGGAAAGGAGCCTTCAAGAACGCCTTTCGGACGGCATTCCCTTCTTCGTCATAGTAACTGACGACACCTTTTGGATTTTCAAACCGGAAGGCATGAAAAGTGCGAGCACGACTGGTGAATCGGATGGCGGAAATGTTCCCATACTTTACGAACTCCCCGTCAAGATACTTCTTCTCCACAATCAGTTTGAAGGAGTCTTTGGGCTGCAACGCAGTAAAATCCACGTCCCACTGCAGGATCTGATGTAAATCCACCACCAGTTGTGGAGATTCCCCCTGGGAAACCAGGGTATCCCAGAGAGAGGTGTCTACTTCTCCGTAGAATTCCTCCAGCACCACCTGAAAGTCATACTGTTCCCGAGTCGCCACAAACCGCTCAGCATCCTGTCGAACGAATAGGTATTCCTCATCATCGATCGGATACCTGAAGCTATGAAGATCCCCTGCCGCACTTCGTTCAATGACCAGTCGATGCCCCGCTCTGACACGATTGAGGTTGTATACAGGTTTGACATCCTGGACCAGATCATGAATCTGACCGGCCGTGAACCCTAAATCCAGGAAGATCTCCTGAAGGGTGGTATTGCGGTCGATGACACGTTCCACCCTTTCTAACGGGGGCGTCTCGACTTCAAGAGTGCAAAGAATTAACTCCGCTTCCAGCGGAGTTCCCGAATCAGAGCCTACTGTCTGAAAGGAAACCAGAAGAAGACTCCCGGTCACACAGATAAGAACCAACAGACGAAAAGGTATGTTCTGACTTCCCACCACAGTTACCCCTCGGATTCGGTCTTCTTCTTCAGAGAATCTTCGACCGTTGGGGGCACCAGACCATTCACTGAGCCCCCCAGAAGGAAGATTTCTTTAACCAATCGGGAACTCAGGTAAGAGTATTCTTCTGCAGGCACCATGAATATAGTCTCGATGTCAGGCTCCATCCGACGGTTCATGAGGGCCATTTGAAATTCGTACTCATAGTCTGTAACAGCACGGATCGCACGGAGAATCACTCGTGCCTGGTTGGCCTTGGCATAGTTGACCAGCAGTCCCTCAAAGGTGTCTACCTCCACATTGTCCCACTGTCCTGTGACTACCTTGAGCATTTCAACTCTCTCTTTGGGGGTGAAGAGAGGATTCTTTTCGATATTGACCAGGACCGCAACGATGACCCGGTCAAATTTACCCCGACTTCTGTTGACGATGTCCAGATGCCCATGGGTGACAGGATCAAAGGACCCTGGATAAATAGCGGTGAGTTTCTTGGCCATAGGATTGGGCCCTTATGTTAAGGGACCTGGAGGGGAAAAACAACTGGCTGACCGGCTGACTGGCTGCTGGTCGAGGACCAGCCGTGGTTTAACGTTTCACGTTTCAGGTTTAACGTTTCACGGAAAGAAGAACTACGTCCTGCGCCGATTCCGGAGGGCGCACGGCATTCGCCCCTTCTGTTTTGAACTTGACTCCCACACTCCCCAATTTTATACTGGCTTCACCTCGCACGGTTTCCCGCTTTGCATGAGTCTTAGGTCATTCTATTTCTGCGACTGTGTTTCGCATGCTGGAACGACTGTGGGACAAGAATCAGACGATTCTTCGATCCATCGTAGGGAAGATCCTGATCGATCCGTCAGGAACGGATGATGTCCTTCAGGAGGCCTACATCAAAGTGCTTCGGACCAAGAAGCACTTCTCGACTCAGGATGAGGCCTACAATTACATCAGGAAAACTGTTTTTCACACCTGTATCGACTACTACCGCTCCTTCAAACGCAGTACCACCCTGTTTGTTCATTCCGAGAACATCGCCAACCTTCCCTCTGCATACAGGCCGGATGATCCTCTCGCTCGTTTGATGGAACAAGAGAAACGAGAAGTTCAAGGCACGATTCTCGAAGAGGTGAGAAAGACCATAGCGGAACTCCCTCCGCTACAACGCGAGGCACTTGAACTGGCCTTCAACGGAAATAACCAGCGGCTCAGAGAGGTCTGCAGAGAAAAAGGTGTCCCTTATTCGACTGTCCGCAGCCGGGTGACGGCAGGCATTGATCGAATCCGGAGCAAGTTAAAGGCAAAAGGAGCCTATCGAACGTTTGACGAGGTACGATGACCATGGATTGCGACCAGGTTCCATTGATTGAATTGCTGGGAGGAGAGCTGGAGAGTCGTCCAACAGAACAGGCCCTTGTTCATGTGGAAGGCTGTCCAACCTGTCAAGAACGCCTTCACACCATGGCGGCGGTGAAGGCTCTCTATGGTCAGGGAGTCTCCCGGAAGCCCGACAGGTGGAGCTTCCGGCGGCCTCTGGCCGCTTCTCTATTGATCGCTCTGTTGATTCCCACTCTCTATCTGATCCGGCAATCTTCAGGCATCAAAGAGGAGAACCTTGCCCGGTTAGCGACAACGGATAAGCATCCGCACTTCCCTCTCCAGACCCGCGCAGACCTCTCAGAACCATCAGAAGAGAGTCGACGACGGTCCTTTGCCGCTTACGACGCCAATCGCTTCAGAGAGGCGAGTGACGGGTTCGGTCGACTGCCAGCCAGTGCCGAGGTGCTTTTTTACAGCGGAGTGACCCACTACATGCTGGGGGAGTACTCGCCCGCACTGGAAAAACTCGGGAGAGCGGTTGAACTGGACCGCCAATGGAAGAGCGCCGCTGGATGGTATGAGGCCAACATCTATCTCAAGACCGATCAGAAACAGCGCGCTGAAGCCAGGCTGAGGGAGCTGGTCAGCCAGGGTAGCGGTGTCTATGACACACGAGCACTCCAGATCCTTCAGAACCTCGCGAGGCGGGAATGAAGCCTCATCTGGCAGCCTTTTCATTCTATCTTCTATTCGCTTCAGATCACCTGACAGGCCAGGTGGATCTTTATCGAAGCGGCCCCATCGAGCTGCACCGTGAACTTCGCGACAGCTATCTGTCTGGCAGAGATGTGTCCACCACAATCGAGGCTGTAATTCGTGGCACGGGAGATCACTCTTTTGACACATTGCTGAAGCCTTCGGCTTCAATCCGCCGCGCCCTTCATCGTCAGATTGAAGCCTGGGAGGCCTGGGATGGCCAAGATCTGGACCGTGCCGTTCACCTCTATCAAGATGCGGCCCGGATCCTGGCCCAGTCGGGTACTGCCAGCGAAAGGGCCTTTTGCTATTACTACATCGCCGAGATTTTTTCGGAACAGGAAAGGTATTCCGAAAGTCTTCTTTGGCTGGATCGAGCCATTCAGGTGGCCGATTCCAGGAAAAGGCCCTATCTTCAAGGTCTTCTCTTTCAAAGCCGAGGCTATTCGCTCTGGTTTATGGATCACTTCCAAGCCAGTATTTACGCGTTTACCCGGGCACTCGAACAATGGCATGAAATGGGGTTTCGCGAGGGGATGGTCAGTTCCTGGAATAATCTTGCGTCCCTGTACGAGGAGCTTCGGCTCTGGAGCCGTGCAGACCACTACTACCGGAGAGCTCTGGAGCATGTTGACCCATCTCTGGACGGTGAAATCCGATTCTATCTCCATCTCAACTACGCCGCTTTCTCACACCGACGTAACAGACCCTCTCGGGCTGAAGAACATCTCAGGAAGGCCCAAGAGCTGCAGAAGATTTCGCCCGGAAAATTCCTGTTACTGGAATCCGAAATCCTGGGCGCCGGAAGCCGGCTGGAACAGATCCTTGCCTTTCGCCCACAGCTGTCCTCACTCCGAATCGAACGAGCTTTGCTTCTGGGGCGGTTGTTCCAGCAAAAGGAAGAATTACTTCAGGCCCGGATCTATCTCGATGAGGCTCTTCAGGAAGCCCGCATCAGTGGCTTGCGATATTTCGTTCGCACCTCAGTATTGCGCCTGGGTGAATGGTTGGAGAAAGACGGGCAGTACCCAAAGGCGGCAGAGCTGTATCTGAGCACTCTGAGTTCCGAGTACAATGCAACAATTCCTGAAGTCGTCTTCCCCTATTGGCGGGCGGTTTCTCCTCTTTTCGACGGCTGGATCCGATCTCTTGTCGGATCTGGTAACCATCTGGAAGCCTGGCGTCAAATCCAACGTCTGGTCCAGTTACGCCGAGACAAGGGCGAACGAATCATCGAAAGCACCGGTCTTGAGATGAGCGGTGACAACGAGGTGGCCCAGTTGGTTCAGGCAGGAAAACTGGAAACACACCCTCCACTTCCCAATCCCTGGGGAGGCCTCCTTGTTGAAGACCGCTCAGAACGGCTTAGTCCACAACAGCCTCAACCCGTTCCCTTCACAGTCCTTGAGATGTGGCCCGACGGAAATCGGATTTTTGCCTGGGTGATCCGGTCATCCGGATACGTCTTTCGTGAATTGGCGGTACCCCGAGGGGTTGCTGAAAGTATTCAGGATGTAGTCGATCCATTGTATCGAGCGGAGGATTCTCTTCCTTTTCCGCCTGATACCGACGATTTAAGGTTCCTTTACAGCCACCTCATCGAGCCTCTGGAGAAATTCTTTGACTCTCAGAACATTCTCTTCATCGGGCACAAGGAATTACAGGCTCTTCCCCTGGGAATGCTGCTTGACCAAGACGGCGAATACCTTGTCGAGCACTACCACTTGAGCTATCTTCCTTCGGCCCATTGGAAGTTTGATCATCTCCCCCCGACTCTTTCCTCCCCAAGCCTAATGGTCCCGGTCTCCGCCCCGGATCTTCCGGAAATCAAACGAGAGGAAGTCTTTTTCCAAAGCCACTTCCCTGATCTGCAAGTGGTAAGGACATGGGACGGACAAAAGGTGAAGAACGCTCGATGGATCCATGTCTCAAACCATTTCCGACTGGACGAGCGACTCTGGCTAACGTCAGGGTTCCCAAACGGTCAGCAGGAAGTGAATGTCCTGAACATGCTTCAGATGCCCCTGACCTGCACCCTGCTTTCTCTGGGCGCCTGCGATCTGGGAAATCCCTATTTTTCCGGATCTCCCTACTGGCTCGGCTTTGCCGAACTATTCTTGAACCGAGGGGTCCAGGCCCTCCTGGTCAGTCGCTGGAGTCTGGATGATCTGGCCTCCCGCATCTACCGGGACTTTTTTGCGCTGGCCAGAGAGGGGCTCCCGATGGACGAAGCGCTCAGCCAGGCCAAACGGGGATTCATGAGACGGCAGCTCAGAAGAGGGCAGGCAAGCGTCAGCGGACGGCATCCTTACTTCTGGGCAGGAGTCACCTACGTGGGCCTTCCTGGCAAGCGTCTCTATCCCAAACACGACCCGAGGTCCGAAATCCTTATGCTCGAGTTGAGCGCCACCCTTTTACTGGGGTTGACCCTGTTTCTATTTACTGTTGGACAATTTCGCCGCAGGTCAGCATCGAGGCACCAAAATAAGGATTGTTGATGTCTTCACCTTTTTGAACCCAGTTGGCGCCCTGAAAGTTGTTGGCCATGGGACAAAAGGCCAGGGAGTGTCCCTCGGGCAAGGCATACTTGGCTACCTCGTCAGAAAGAGGAACGAAGGCTCTTCGAATGCCTTCGATATCCTCTACGGCTGCGGCAGCCAGAGCCAGAGTCTGGAGTTCCCCACTGCTGCCTGCGGCCAATTGTTCCAGAGCGGCTCGGGTATCCTCATAACTGTCGACAGCCAGAGCCTCTTGAGAAGCAATATAAGAGTTGAACAAATCTTCCGGCAGCTGGGGCTGTTTTTCTACCGGTTGCGCGCTTTCAGATCTCTCCTCCCCGGTTCCTCCCGAATCCACAGAACTGCAGTAGGTAAGGGCCAAGGGAAAAACCAAGAACAACCAAAGTCGTTTTTTCATCACTTCCTCCGAAAATTATCGTAGCCGATTCCGTTGGTATGAGAATTCATCGACGGTCTGTCAGTGAACATTCAGATCGTCGCATGACACTTCTGTGATAGAAGATTCCAGTTCGATCCGGGTTAGTATAGTGTAGAAGAACGAATCTGTCATCGAGAGTTCAAGGCCCCAAGCCCGGATTATGCATCGGTCCTACCAGCTGCACATTCGACTGAAGAAAAATACGAGTCTCACGGTGGGTAAGCTGGGCACCTTCACTTTCCCCACAGGTTGGTACATCTACACGGGCAGTGCCAGGCGCCAGATCCAGAATCGAGTCGCCCGCCACCTTTCCCGGAAAAAGAAAATGAGATGGCATATTGACTATCTCCTGGCGGCCCCCCACGCCAACATCATTCGAGTGACCTTGACCCACAAAGAAGAATGTTGCCTCAACCAGGAAACGAAGGGCAGCATTTTAGTGCCCCGATTTGGCTCTACAGACTGCAGGGCCGGTTGTGGGAGTCATCTAAAATTCTCTGAACGGGAGCCTTGAACCACCCAGCTCACACCCGCCCGTCATGAGTCGATCCATCGGAGGCGCCCAGTCATAAGGGACCGAGTTCGTTCTAGCCCGGATTTCTCACACCTTCTCGTTACGAAGCGGTGGGAGGGCCGATGCGGTAGAGGAGGGGTGGAAATCCAGGTTAGAGCCTCTCTGTGAGCGGGCCTTCGGTATTACCGCTCGATGTTCATTTGACGGACGGCCCGGGAAAAGACCGTTCATGCATCCTCCCGGCCAACTGGCCGGAGAATCACCAGGTGAGAGTTACCCACTCGAAGGGTCCTGATGACCGAGAGATTCTCAGAAACAAAATCGAGTTTCAAATTCTTGTCGGTCTCCAGAATGATCCAGGTACTGGTCTTGAGGCCAGCCAGCTTTTCGACGGTTCTGAGCAGCTTCTCATGACGACCAAACCGATAGGGTGGATCGAGAAACACGAAGTCGATCTCAGGTTCGTCCAATTTTCTCATGAAGACGAAAGCGTCCATCTGATGGATGGTATAACCTCGCTGAACCTGGCAGATTTGAAGATTTTTTCGAACCAGTCGCAGAGACTCTGAACCCCGGTCATTGATGATGATGCGGCGAGCTCCCCGGCTGAGCGCCTCTATACCCACGGCTCCTGACCCGGCAAAGGGTTCCACCCAGACCGAATCTCGAACGGCATCAGACACGATACTGAACAGGGACTCCCTCAAGCGGTCACCCGAGGGGCGCAGTCCTTCCGGGATCGTTGCCAACCGCCTTCCTCGATACTGACCCGCGATGATTCGCATTATTAACCCTAGCCCACGTTGTACAGCCTGAAGTGTTTCTTCCACCAGACGAGAAAATCGGAACGGTACTGGGGGCCGGGCCCAGAACTCGATTCCAAACATTCACGCAGATAGTGGATGGCTTCTTCTCGAGCCAATTCCAATTGATCACGGTGACGGACAAGATCCCCAAAAAACAATTCAGGAAGCCCGGATTGGCGAGTGCCCACAAATTCGCCTGGACCTCGAATTTCCAGGTCTTTCTCCGCAATTCTAAAACCGTCACGTGTCCTGCACAAGGTATCGAGCCGCTGGGCGCCCTGCGGAGTGGTGGACTCGCCAACCAGCAACACACATAGCCCTGGATGCGCACCTCGACCGATTCTTCCTCTGAGCTGGTGCAGTTGCGAGAGACCAAATCGTTCCGCATGCTCGATCACCATCAAGGTTGCATTGGGAACGTCAATGCCAACTTCTATCACCGTCGTGGACACCAGGACCTGTGCGCGCCCCTCCTTGAACTGCTGCATCCGAAGGCTTTTCTCAGCTGGACTGAGTTTTCCATGAATCAACACTACGGTGAAGGCAGGGCCCACTTCATCCTGCCAGTGAGTGACCATTTCGGAAGCGGCCTTTAGCTCGACTTTCTCGGACTCCTCAACAAGAGGATAGACGACGAACACCTGCCTGCCTTCGCTCAATTGAGCCCGTGCGGTGGTATACACCTCCTGACGGTGTGTCTCGCGCCTGACGATGGTCTGGATTTGTGGCCGGCCCGGCGGCAATTCATCCAGGATCGAGACATCGAGATCTCCATAGAGTGTCAGGGCCAGACTCCGGGGAATAGGAGTAGCGGTCATGACCAGGGTCTCCGGCTGAACACCTTTTTTCATGAGCCGAGACCTCTGTAAAACACCAAACCGATGCTGTTCATCGATCACCACCAGAGACAATTCCTTGAAATCAACGTCCTCCTGGATCAGGGCGTGAGTCCCAACCACCAAATCGATCTTCCCGGCTCGCAGGCCCCGAAGCACACTTTTCCGAGATTCTCCCTTGACACTGCCGGTGAGAAAGGCGATCTGATATCCCGTGCCCTCCAACAACCGGCCGATCGTCTGATAGTGCTGCTCTGCTAGAATTTCGGTGGGAGCCATCAATGCAGCCTGGCAGCCATTCACAAAGACCAGAATCATGGCTTGCACCGCCACCACCGTCTTGCCCGAACCCACGTCACCCTGGAGTAGGCGATTCATCAGATAGGGACTACACAAATCACCAATGATCTCCTCCCGAACTCGCTCCTGAGCCGAGGTCAGGACAAAAGGAAGCATGGAGTTCATGATCTTCCGGACCGGGTCCTTCATCTCAAGGAGCCGGGGTTTGGACACTTTCTTTCGATCCTCCCTTGAAAGTTGAAATCCCAGTTGAAACAGGAAGAATTCCTCGAAAATAAACCGTTGGTGAAAGACAGTCTGCTGCAAATGAAGCAACTCCAGGTCATTCTCCTTCGAGTTGCCCCGGGAAGTCGGGAAATGAATCTCCTGAAAGGCCCTCCTGCGATCAGGAAATCGATACTTGGCGAGAATCGACTCGGGAAGAGGATCCTCCAGTTTCTGGGGAAGTTCCTCCAGTGACTGAAAGATGACCTGGCGAAGCATCCGGCTGGTTAAACGTCCAATTCTCCTGTAAACAGGGACAATTCGTCCGGTGTGCAATCGTCTGTCTGATTCACAGGCAAGGACTTCATACTCAGGATTGTGCAAAGCTAGCCCGTCACTGTAATCGTCCAGACGAGGAATCCCGTAAAGAATCACGGTGTGTTCCTTCTTGAACAGTCGATCCAGATAGGGTTGATTGAAGAATTTGACGGCCAGGGAACCTGATTCATCGGCAACCGTCATCTCGAAAACACGCATCTTCTTCATGGCGGTCGTGTAACGGCCGGTAACCGAAACCACGCCCTCGATGAGAGCGACTTCATCGGCCTTCAGGTCGGCAATCTTCTGAAATTGAGTCCTGTCCTCATAGCGAAAGGGCCTATATTTCAGGAGATCTTCGAGGTTGTGGATGTGCGCCTGAGAAAGCATTTCGGCCCGCTTGACTCCGATTTTTTTGAGCTCCAGGACCGGAGTTTCTAAGCTAAGTGGCATACGCATAGCATCGTCTACACCGTGGACGAATTAGTCAACACCGATTCTCCTGTGAGGTTCATGAATCCCCCGGTCCCGGCCCTCCAATGGCCAGATTCCCGAAGGGTGAGCCTCACCATAGAGATGAAACAAGGCACCAGGATTCCGCGACGGACACGGGCATTCTCCCTCGGGAACCGTGGCCTTGGCCCTTATTGGGGACAGAAACCACTATTTTCACCTTTTCTACACCAATCTATTCCTTCCGATTCTCTCTTGTCAACTCGCCCCGCCCCATCAGACAGAGATTGGCCGGAACTTGTGCTATATTGTGTGGAAAATGCGCCGGATTGCTCTGTTTCTGATATTGATGGTCGCTTCATCCTGTGGAAAAAGTGTGGAAAATCAAATCCGGACTCAGGTCCGTACCTTCGATGGTGCCTCTTTGGACGAAAACCAGGTCGAGGTGACCAACCTGAGGGAATTGGGAGACCATGCGACCGCCGAGATTCAGATCACCACTGGAGTCAAGCTGGTCAAGAAAGACGGGAAGTGGCTGATTGAGGAGTTCCGAATCGGGGACCGACGTTGGGAAAAAGCAGAGCACATTCTGGCCCTGATCAATGAGAAGCGTACCACCACGACCCTCGACCAGATGGATCTCATCAGCGAGGGAATCGAGCGTTACGCCCGCCTCAACCAACGGATCCCCCAGGTTTTCGATTCTGAAGAACTGGCGACACTTCTGTTCCCGCGCTTCCAAAGCCAGTTCACCCCTACCGACGGTTGGGCCAATCCCTTTTCCTACCAGCCCAGAGGAGAACGGGAATACGAACTTCGCTCGCTCGGCCCTGACGGCCGCTTTGGCACACCCGATGATCTAATCGCAAGAACCCAGTAAATCGGGGTGGGAAGAAAGATCAGCGACTTGAGATCAAAGCCAGGGCCTCAATCCAACAAGTGCCCCATCTTCTCCTTCTTGGTCCTGAGATATCCTTCCGACAGGTGAGAGGCCTCGACGATCAGGGGAACACGCTCAACCACATCAATGCCTTCACTTTCCAGGGCCTTGATCTTGTCGGGATTATTCGACATCAGGCGAATGGCGATGATGCCGAAATATTTCAATATTTCGGCGCAGAAACTGTAGGAACGCTGATCGGCCTCAAAGCCAAGCTGAAGATTTGCCTCTACCGTGTCCACTCCCTGGTCCTGAAGCTCATAGGCGCAGAGCTTATTGAGCAGACCAATGCCTCGCCCTTCCTGCATTTGATAGATCACCAGTCCCGAGCCGTTTGCCGCGATCTTGGAAAGGGCCCGCTCCAGTTGCTCACCACAATCACACCTCAGGGAATGGAGTGTGTCGCCCGTAAAGCACTGAGAGTGGATGCGTACCAATGGGGTCGACTCCTCCTGAGGCTGGCCCTTGACCAGAGCCACCGCCTGCTCCCCGTCCACTGCGTTTTCGAAGCCGACAATTTCGAACTCACCAAACTGAGTCGGTAGCTTGGCCCTCGGGATCTTGTCGAGCCTGAGTTGTGCTTTTCCCATAAGCTCAAAAGTATACCATCGTTGAAGAAGAAGGGAGGGTCTCAGCCGTGGTTGAGGTCGCGCTCGCGAGAATCAACTCGAGACGGCCTCGAGAAGAGCAATAACAACAAATAACTCCCCCAGGACCTCTTGACAAATCCATTGACCGCCCGACTAAATAGTGTCATCTTTCGCTCTACCATGCCTGATACCCTCCACATGACAGATTTCCTGACCGACAAACGGAAGTACGTCCTGTGGCTGCAGTGGCTTCTGGTGGTGGCCATCAGTTATCTTCTTTACTTTAGTAGCTCCACCACCCTGCCCGCCCCTCTGGCGAGCCTGTCTTTGATCATATTGAATGCAGGCCTCAATGCCGGTCTTTTTTTCCTTCCCACCCGCTACTTCCAGCACACGGCCTTTGACTACACGATCGTGCTCCTGAACATCCTGATGGTGGGATTGGCCATCTATATGACCGGTCAGGCCACCACCGACTTTTACCTCTTCTTCTTCATCATCTTGATGATGTCGGCAGCGGGTCAGAGCCTGCAAGCCTTTGTCCTGGGAGTCATCACGGCCAGCGGCCTTTATTTCCTGATGGTATACCGAACCGGGGAACTCCTGGTCACCGAGGGATTCCTGCTGCGCATTCCTTTTTTGTTCATCGTGGGTCTCTTCTTCGGATACCTGGTCTACATTCAAAACGTGGGACGAAACCGACTCAAGGCTGAGTCGGAATTCACTGCCGATCTCTTTGAATTCGGGAAGGCCCTGGTACAGGCTGACGATCTGCACACCCTGTACTCCAGGATTCCAAAACTCATCAATGACATCATGAGCACAGATGGGTGTGAGTTGGCGCTGGTGGATTCTGGCTCCATTACCGAAAGAATTCTGGAGGGAGAGGATCTTGAAGAAGGACCGTCACTGGCGATTACCCAGAGCATTCACAATCTCGCCTTTGAATCGAACGAGGTCTTCATGGCCACAGATCTTGCCCACGATGACAGGCTCACCCAGAAGAAAGATGCTCATCAGTACCCCTTCCAGAGCTACATGGGAAAGTCCTGGAAACAGGCCGGTGGCCCCTCAGGACTCATTGCCGTTTACCGTCACACTCAAAACCGGTGGAGTTCACACGACCAAAAGAAGTTTCGATTCCTGACTGACCAGACGATTCTCGGCCTTCAGTACGCCTTTGTCCGCACAGAGCTGGAAAACGAAGCCAGGACTGATGGACTGACCGGATTGGCCAACTACCGCTACTTTTCCGAACGCCTTGAAGAAGAATACACCCGAGCCAAGCGGAACGACCGGCTGCTGTCTCTGGTACTCGTGGATCTGGACCATTTCAAAGGAATCAACGATACCCACGGCCACGCAGTCGGGGACCTCATCCTGCAAGAACTCGCTTCTCTACTGAAAATAACCACTCGTCAGATGGACCTGGCAGGTCGTTGTGGGGGAGATGAATTCGTTTTACTGCTTCCTGAAACGGGCATCCAAGAAACCCAAGAACGGTGTCAACGATTGCTCGAAAGCCTTCGCGGCCAGGATGATTCCAACCAACTGCCCTCATTCTCCATCAGCGTGGGCTCTTCGACCTTTCCTGACCACAGCCTCACTATTTCAGAACTTCTCTCCCATGCCGATGAAGCACTCTATTATTCCAAATCACAAGGCCGCAACTGCTCTTACCACTACTCCGAGGTGATCAGCCGGTCGTGAAGGGGTGAAGAGCGGCCTCGCTGTCGCTCGGCCGCGTTCCAGGTTCCAGGTTCCACGAAAGAAACGAGAGCCGGACACTGAGCGGCCTCGCGGTCGCACAGCCACGTTTCACGTTTCAGGTTTGTCGTTTCAAGCCGCTCATTAAACGGCCGCTACAAGGCATTCTCAAACAGTGTCATTTCGGGTTGGCGCATGTCAGATCTAGCCAATTTCGAGACGCAGGATGACCATGACAGCAATCCCCACGAAAAAACACAACAGCTGCAACAGCGAGTTTCGGAGAACCTTCTCTTTGTGCAGTTGGGGAATGAGATCAGATCCTGCGATGTAGATAAATGTTCCAGCCGCAAAGGGAATCAGAAACATGGTCAACTGATCAACGAGATTGATCAAGAGAAGGGTCACAATCGCTCCCACCAGTGCAGTCAGAGCCGTGACCCCGTTGAAAAAAAGTGCTCGCTTTCGGCTGACACCTCCATGAATCAGAACCCCGAAATCGCCCATTTCCTGGGGGATTTCATGAAACAGAATAGCAATGGTCGTCGCCAGGCCCACTCGGATGTCGACGGCATAGGCCGAGGCAATGACCACCCCATCGAGCAGATTATGTACGGCGTCACCCAGAAGATTCATATAGGCAAAAGCCTCTATTTCGGTCTGCTCAGGATAATGGACGTGACGCCAATGAATAATCTTCTCTACCACGAAAGAGCCCGCGATTCCGCACAGAATATAGATGGATACAGCTACGGTAAATCCGTGTCTCTCCACAGTCTCCGGCAGCAGGTGAATGAAGGCATCTCCAAAAAGACTCCCAGAGCTAAAACTGACCAGGAGAATAATGACATAGCTGAGCACCTGGTCTTTGAGCAGGAGCAGCACGATGCCCACCAGTGAAAATAAGCTCACCAGGACAACACTCGCTATGGTGTAGAAAATCGCCTCGCCACTCATGAGTTAAGATTCTTCGCTCTGCACTCCGATTTTCTGTTCCAGATATTGGTCCCGGAGGCGATGGTAATTTACCGCAGCCCGTTTGATCCACTCCAGTGAACTTCCACTCAACTCTTTTTTGACCTGGGCGGGCACACCCGCCGCCAGCATGCAAGGAGGCACGGACATTCCCTCGGGGACCACACTACCGGCCGCCACCAGAGCCTCCTCTCCGATCTCTGTTCCCTGCAATAAAGTAGCATTCATCCCGATGAGAGCCCCTCTCCCGATCCGGCTTCCTTCCAGGACCGCTCCGTGTCCAATCGTGACATTCTCCCCGAGAGTCGTGGATCCGTTCCTGGGAACATGAACCGTTGAGTTGTCCTGTACATTACTTCCGGCTCCTACGATGATGGTTCCGTGATCACCGCGCAGAACGGCTCCAAACCAGATACTGGAACCTTCTGCAACGTGGACATCACCCAGCAACACGGCCGTGGGGGCGATGAAAACGTTGCGGGCTATCTGGGGGCTTTTGCCATTGAATTCAACAATCATGCCAATCTACCCTTTCTTCGATCCCCCGCTCTTGCTTCAAGCAATTCCCCGCAGGAAGGGTTCATTATAAGGGTATTGGACAGATGACGCTTTCTTCCTCAAAAAGAGGTCGAGGTGAGGCTGACGAGAGACTGGACCCTGAGATAGAATACAAACCTGAGATTTCCAAAAAAGAACAAGTCCAAACCGACGGGAGGGTGATGCTGGACAACATCCGTACACCACGACCAACACTCTGGATTGCGATTGGAGCTTTGGCCCTGACCTCGATCACTGTTTCTCCCGGACCTGGCGACAATGTTCCTCCTGATGATCCGAGTTATTTCCAGTTTGCCCGGGTCAAGTTCAACGAATCAGGCCGATTTTTCTGGGCGGGTTGGGCCCACGACTATCCCCGAGCGGAGCGTAATCTCCTGAAGATTGTCTCCGAAGTCACCGGCATCAAAACCACTCCTGAGTCCTACACAATCGTAGAACTCGAAGATCCTCGAATCATGGAGTTCCCGCTTCTTTACTTCAGTGAACCCGGCACCTGGGCTATCACGCAACGGGAGGCAGAAAACCTCCGCGAGTACTTCATGCGGGGAGGCTTCGCCATCTTCGATGATTTTGATGGTCCCTGGCAGTGGGCCGCCTTCGAGGCCAGCATCAAGACAGTCTTCCCCGAACGGCAAATGGAACGACTGACGGTGGACAGCCCTATTTTTCAGTGCTTTTACGAAATTGAAACGCTGGAAATGACCGCTCCGCGCACCTATGGCGCCTCCCCGGAGTTCTACGGGATGTCCGATGAGAACGGTCGACTGCAAGTGATCGTTAACTTCAACAACGACATCGGGGACTATTGGGAATGGTCCGACAGTGCTTTCTTTCCCGTAAGCCTCTCCAACGAAGCCTACAAACTGGGCATCAACTACATCGTCTACGCCCTGACCCATTAGCTGACCCGAGGGGGCAGCGCTGGTCTCTGACCAGCGCGTTTCACGTTTCATGTTTCACGTTTCACGGAAGAAGAGAAGAGCCTCTGATGGAGCGACCGCTCGTGCCGTTGTGATAAAATCAGCCGGTCAGATTCCCAGACCGCCTCTTATTTTCCCAGTACAACGCGCGGCCAGAGATAGGGTAAGGCCTGTTTGCCGCCCCACTGGAATGCCGCCCAGGCGATACCGCTTTCGCTGATGTTGGCACCCACGCGGGCGTCTTTCTGATCCCCGTCGTAGACCACGACATTCATCCCAATTTCATCCCCAGGCGCCGGCTGTTCCGGCATGACGGCCCACGGAATGGCAAACTCAAGCGTGTAACCCGTATCGGTCTTTCTGGACGACACCCGCATTCCCGGTGCGGTTTCCTCCATGATGCCCTGATGGGCATCGGCATCCCGAAAGCCCCGGGCCTGAAAACCATCAGTGGTGCAGGGGAAAGCCGCTGCCTGGATTACGGTAGAAGTATCGCGGCTCGTTCCTGAAGGGTCGATGGTGATACCGACAGCATCCGATCGAAGCTGGGCTCGAACGTCGTCTGGAGCAATGTTGCAGACAACGACATCATCTTGCACATCGATACCCACATACAGGTTCTCTTCGTCAAAAGCGACCTGGAAAGTAGCGCTCGAATCCGATTCACCATTGGGCTCTCTTCGCCACCAAAGGTCCTTGTGGGTGATGGTGGCTCCAGCGGAGCCAGTCATATCCGAGAGATCTCCATCGACTCGTGGAGGCTGGTTCAATTTCGTAATTTCAAGGGAGGGAAGAACGTAGATATCGGCCGCATCCAAACCCCGCTGCCCTTCGGAAACGATCTCCAGTTGAACGGGGAAACGCACGGATTGTCTATTGGCGGGAAGCACGTCTGAAGACACTTCCAGCTCGACCTCGACTGAAGTCGTGGACTCGGCGTCAACTTGATAGCTGAGGCCGCCTGTGGCACGAATGCCTTTCTGGGAAGGATCAAGTTTCAATTGTAACTGGCCGGAAACGGGGTTCGGCCCGCGATTGATGATATCGACCACTATGGAATTGGCATGGCCGATTCGGACCGGCAGTCGCGTCGGCAAAGACTCGATCACCCACTCCGTGTCGGTATTCCTAGCCAGCTCCCGATAGCCTGCGACATCGTAAGTGGGACGGAACCGGACCTGCACGGGAGCCACAGCTTTGAGCCAGACATGGTTGCGGCCGGCGATCGCATGCCCTTGCTGCCTGGCCTGATAGCGGGCATACATTCGTGTGTTTCGATCAATCACGGCTCCCTCTGAAGCGCGCACGTGAAAGGTTGCCTCAGCCTTCTCTCCCGGTTCCAGGACATCGAAGACAGGGGCATCCCCCGTACTGACACTCCAGGCCTCGGCCGGATCAAGAGTAATTTCGAGCTGTTCCATGGGCTCGGCTGTGTGGTTGACCACCCTGACAAGAATGGCCACGGGTACGCCGATACCCGCCTCAAAGCTGGCCGGAATGATCTCGAGACGGAGCCCGGGAGGCGATCCACCCGCTGCCAGGAGAGCCCCTTCCAGGAGGTGTCCCTCCGGGTCGTTCAGCGGGACCAGAGAACGGACGAGCATGAAGGCCTCCGGCCGCGCTTCCTCTACCGGGATCTTCACCCGCTGGTCAAACCCCTGCGAACGGTACTTGGAAAAGGCCAATCCTTTCAGATCGGCATAGCGCATGTTGGCTGCAGGGGAATAGTCATCGGAACCGATCAAGACCGTGGTCGGAGAATTTCTCTGTCCGGAGTAGTACAGCTTGAGAGGCTGAAAAGGTGCCAAGTGCTCTTCTGTAATCAGCTCGGGACAAAAGCCGGGGTCCGAGGCTTTATCAAAAGCGATGGTGGCGGCTCTCCCGGCCATCTGGTGCTGCCCATGAGTGCCCGGACCTGGCCACATCGTCACCATCACCTCCGGTCGCTGCAGACGCACATAACGGACCACGTCGCAGACATAGGACTCACCCCACTTCGTGGCGGTTTCCTCTGCCGAGAGCGTGAAGTAAAAGTCCAGGAGACCCAGAAAGTGGGACGAATCTACCCCGACCAGTTCGAGAGCACGCCGCTCCTCCTCGGCACGAATCAGTCCCAGGGCGATTCCCGATTCCGGACCCGTCGCATTTCCTCCACCTTCTCCGCCGGTGGCCGTGATGACGGTGGCACGGAATCCCTCGTCAAGCAGGTAGCGGGCAAAGGTGGACATCACGCCTGTGTCGTCATCCGGATGGGCACCGACGAACATGAGGTCGACATCGACCAGGTCAAGTCCTGTTTGAGCCGTCAACGACCCGGTGACGACGACCAACGCAATCAGCAAATAAACAGGAATATCGAGTTTCTTCATGATTTCTTCATTCAGCCTTGTTAAAAGTTCCACAATCGTACTTAGGATACGGTGGGTAAATCATAAGGGTTAAGGGATGAGAAGGCAAAATCAATGATTTCAGGCCCGTATCCTGCAGAAAGCATGCCCGCCTCATCTATCCCTCGGAAGGTCGTTTCGTCGATCTCATGCTCAGATTCAGCCGTGAAAGACTCAAGGGTGGGTGAACCGGTGGAACGATCTCGAGAACAGGAAATCTGACCTGTCTCAGGAGGCAAGTCTGTCGATCACTGAACTCGACCCGGCACCTGTAACTCCGGCATGGGTTGGCCGTGAAACAGCCGCAGGGTGGGTTTTGCCATCCACCGAGCCCAGGTCACCGCCCGGTTGATGCGGGCACTGTCAGTGGCGATCCCGGTGTTGGCGTACATCTGTCGGTAGAGCTTGGACATCAACACATAGGCCAGACGGGAGCGTAGCGATATGAAAAAGTCTGATCGCTTCCAAACCAGTGGCAGACTGTAAAAATGATCCCAAACCTGCTGGGTCTGGCTACGGATCTCCTCTCCCGACATCACAGGATGGGAGATTGCCAAACGGGGTCGCTCGGCCCTCGGCATGAGCCAGTAACGGGTCAAAGGAAAGCCCGCAATTCGGGTAGTATCGTCGGCCATCTTTTTCTCCCAGCGCTGGAAATCCACCGTCCCGGGGAAGGGCGTCAAGGTCACGAACTGGGCAAAGGCCAGTTCCGCCTCCTGCGCCAGTTTGGTGGTCGCATCGAAGGTTTCCGGGCGGTCGCTGGATAGTCCAAAGATAAAGGAACCCAGCACGTACACACCATGTTCCCGGAAGGATTTCAACTGACGGACCAGGCTCTCTCCCGAGGAGTTGAAGTCCTTGTAGATCTCCTTCAGTCCTTCCTCGGTGACCGATTCAACTCCAACCAACGCTCCCTTGATGCGAGCCGCCGACATGGCCTTCAGAAATTCAGGGTCGTCCGCCACCTCCATCGTAATTTGGGTGAAAAACACCATATCCTCAGGCAGTTCCGACAGACGCTCCATCAAATCAAATCTCTCCTGGCGCATCGCCTGCAATTCTTCCAGCCGCCTGGGGTTTTCAAGTCCTTCGGCTGTCTTCACGTCCTGGAGAGTCACGGGATAGAAATTATCGTCGGCCAGGACTATGAATCGAAATCCCTTGCGCCGCAGTTCCACAAGCTCCCGGATAATTCCGTCGACACTATGCTCGCGTGGCGTCTGGCCGTCGGTACGCCAGACCGAACAAAACGAACAATGCTTGGGGCATCCCCGCACCGTCTGGACCGAGGCCCACATGTAGCGATCCAGGGGCAGTAAATCCCAACGTGCCGGAGTGAACTGATCGCCCTCGACTCGCCCACCCTCATAGAGCTTCTGAGGTCCCCCGTTGCTGCAATCCGCCAGCACCTCGGCCCAAATGACATCGCCGTCGCCTTTGACCACCGCATGGGCGCCCCCCAACTCGGAGGCCTCTTCCGGAAACAGGCTGGCATGAATCCCGCCAAAAACCACGAAGGCGCCGCGCTCCCGAGCCTTTTGCCCCACTTGATAGCCTCGCCGTGCATTGGACGTGTGGATTCCTATTCCCACCACGTCGCCCTTCTGGACCCCATTTAAATCGAGGGATTCGAGACCTTCATCGACGATGTTGGGAACTCCGTAGGAAGATGGGGTAGCACCGGCCAGGACGTATAGCCAGCGGGGCGCCACCAGGCTGATGCCAAAGGACACATCGCTGGGATTGACCAGATGTACTCTCACGAAACCTCCCTCTTAATCCTGGAACTCTACGATCAAAGGCTGACTCACCACCAGGAAGTTAACTGTGACAAGGGTACCCCCTGGTGCGTGGAGTCGCGCCTCGGACGAACTCCACGCAGGGCCCATTGTACTAGAGATATGGGAAGGGTACCAGTAATGCGCCACACCAAACCTCCTGGTGGGGACATCTCCCGGAGAACAGAAGTAAGGCTGTTTTCCCAGGTGAAAGGCCTTCTCATGCCATGGAACACCGTGAATCCAGCCAATAAGGAAGGCCCAGATCAAATCCTGAAGTGATCTCAATGAAATTACAGGAAAAAAGAGAAGATCAACGCGAATCAATCCGGAAATACAAGTTCAGAGCTCTTTGTTGGGGGGTTCTCTCCGCAAGCCTGGGATTCTTCTGTTCCCGAGTCTTGTGAATGGCATCGATCAGCATAGGATCTTCAACCAATGTCCCTCGCACCTTGTAGAGCTTACCTCCCAACCGGATTCTCATATTTGGATCCTCCATCAAGAACTGGACCCAGCGGCTTTCAGGGCCCAACCCGGAGGAGATGTACAAGACCTCATCGTGAAGCACGAACGAGGTGTAGACGGAATACGGGTTGGAGGGCCGCACCTCATTGGTAGCCGTGCGATACTGGGCCGCAAAACTCCAGTCATCGATTCTTCCGGTGACTTCCTCTCCTTGGAGCCGTTTACCCGGAAGGGGACCATAGGGATCACTTCGGTTGAGATAAAGAAACAGGATGACCGTCACCAACACGGCCAACCCAACCGCTATGCCTTTAAGGACATTCTTGATCACCATCTGCTACCTATGAAGTATGAAACGAGAGGCTAACGATTCAACAGATACAGCCAGCCCACGCAGATAGCCGCCACCAACAGGTAAATCGACAACCAGGCAAAGTCTGGATTCGGTCGCCACTTTCCCTCGCTGTCACGCGACACCGGCAAAACAAGAAAATAACTGGTTGAGGTGAGACAGAACAGAAGAAGGCCCCCAGCGGCCACCTGGTTTCCTACCGTCAATCCACGCGTCACCAGTCCATAGATGACGGCAAGAACTCCAACGACCAAGATAACGACTTTGACAACCCTCATGGACCGTTTACTCTAGAACTTCTTGGATGTCGGTGCAAGGCTAAAGTACCGAGAGTGAGTATTTCCAGGACAAGCTGCGAACAGGGATTTTTACTCCATCTCGATAAATCACTCGCCACGGGATGCCGGGAATATTAGAATAGGGCTTTATAAACTTGAGGGAGGAACTGATGGAACCAAGAAAGACTTTTTATTGGCTGGCCTTGGGCCTGCTTCTTGCGGTGGGCTGCGCCGCCCCTGAAAATGAAGGCCCACCGCTGCTGAGCAACCAGGTGCCCGGGACGGGAATGTTGACGGGAGAGGTCACAGCATCCAGCCCCTTTCAGGCTGCCGAGGTTTACGCCAAAAACGTGGACAAGAACATCATCTACATGGTCTATACCGGGGGCGGCCACTACCAGACCGTTGCCATGCTGCCGGGTAGCTACGAAGTCTGGGTGGAGAAGACTGGCTTCGAGTCCGATCTGGAAACGATCCAGGTCGAGGCAGGAGGAGAGCTTAAAGTCGACTTTTCCCTAAAAGAAGCTTCGCCTCAAGGTGTGGGACAGGGCACCTTCATGGGACTGGATCGAGGGTCTCGGGCCGGGGATGCACTGCTGCTCTCCTATGATGAACTGTACCCTGATGCCCCGATCAAACCTCTGTTCGAACAAACCTGCATTCAGTGTCACGGGAAAAGCTTCATCACCTTCTTTCACAAGAGTACTGCAGATTGGGATCAAACCATCGGCGCCATGATGGAGACTCGGATTCCTCCCGGCACCGTCGACGCCAACCAGCGCAAGGAACTGGTAGCGTACCTGAGTTCCCATTTCGGACCCGACAATCCTGACCGCCGGATGAAACTGGACGTAGAAATCCCCATAGACGAGGAAGCTCTCTCCAAGGCCCAGTATGTGGAGTACATCCTGCCCCTGGATGAGGCTCGTCCCCGACGCTGGCTACAGGAAGTCCATCTCGATTTCGAAGGCAACGTCTGGTATACCGAACGCACACTGCCTCATGCGGTCGGCCGACTCGACCCGCGCACGGGCGAGGTCACCGACTTCGTGCTCCCCGATCCAGAAGGCGACCCCCACGGCCTCACCGTTGATTCGGAGGGATATGTCTACTGGGCGGAAGTCGATAAGGGCCATCTGGGTCGACTGGATCCCAAGACGGGAAAAACAGAACGCTATCCTTACGATGCCTCGGGAACCAAGGGATTTCTGGGTGGACACACGCCGGTGCTGGATTCCAAGGAAAATGTGTGGTTTACCTTGATCTACGGTGACGGACTGGGAAAGTGGGACCGTGAGACCAAGGAAATTGACATCTGGCGTGTGCCCACCAAAAGATCGATGCCCTATGGGATGGATGTGAGTCCCGACGACATCCCGGCTCTGGCCGAACTCTACGGCTGCAGAGTCTCTGTTTTCGACCCCGAGACGGAAACCTTTACCGACTACGAAGCCCTGGTCGATCCTCCCTGTGTCACGCGCCGCCTGGGCTTCGATTCGAAAGGGATTCTCTGGTACGGCGTTTACAGCCAGGGAAAGCTGGGAAAGATCAACCTGGAAACGGGTGAACACGTGGAATATGACATGGTCTCACGATTCTCGGAACCCTACAGCGTCATGGTGGATAGAACAACCGACCTGATCTGGATGAGCGATGGAGGACTGGGAGGAGTCATTACCAGCTTCGATTCCGAGACCGAAACATTCACCTACTATCCGACTCCCAGGCGAAGTGACATGCCCAAGATCGATGTCAGCAGCGATGGAAACGTCTGGTACAGCACTCGCGCTCTTCCCGACGGAGGAGTGGGCGTGCTGTATCCGGACAAGAGTCGAATCACCTCACTGGCCTCTTCTCAGTAATCACTTCACGGCGGGCAGGAGATCCTTCTCCATCAGCTCGTAGATGGCCTGCCGATGCTCCCGTCGGCCTCGCCCGGGCGAGGCCGACGAGGTGGCGACCACAACCAGATCGAGATCGGGCACCAGAAAGATGAACTGCCCTCCGTAGCCCCACGCATAATTGACCCGAAACCCGGCCAGAGTCCGGATCCACCATCCATAGCCGTACTGGTGTCTGCTCCAGCTTGATCGGGTGCGCGGCGTCAGAGATTCCCGAATCCACGACGCCGAGACCACCTGTTTGTCGCCCACGCGACCCCGGTTGAGATAAAACTCGCCTATCTCGAGCATGGCTCTCGGGGTCAGGTGCATCTCATTACCCCCGAAATAAATACCTTGCGGGTCACGCATCCAGGGGCTGATCCTGATGCCTAGCGGGTCGGCCAGGTAGCGTCGAGCGAAGTCCAGGGTGCTCATTCCGGTTGATTCGGTCAGCAGCGCCGACAGCAAATGGGAATTTCCCGTGCTGTAAATCATACGGCCACCCGGTTGGTCCACCATGGGACGAGTGAGAACATGACGCACCCAATCACTGCTCTGAACCCACCGTCCGTAGTTTCTGTTGCTGGTGGACTCGAGCCCTGAACGCATCGTCAACAAATCCTCGATGGTGATCTCCTGCTTGACCGAATCATCGAGCTTTTCCAGGTACTGGGGAAAAAACGGCCCGATTGTATCTTGGACGTTCTGGAGAAACCCCTGATCGAGAGCGATCCCCACCAGCAGGGAGAGAATGCTTTTGGAGGCCGACTTCAGATTGGCCCGGTCGGACGGACCTGCCCCGTTGAAGTACTGTTCCTCGACTCGCACTCCGTCAATCGACACCAGCAGACTTCGAAACCGGGGCAACCGGGAGGCCCGATTCAAGGCCCGGGCGTGTAGGATGGGGTCAAGGGCCTGTGATCCAGCCTCCGAAGCCGATACTTCCCGGCTCATCACAGCGGTCCACCCCAAACAGACCAGGAGGCCTGGGATAATCCGTCGCGGCACTCTCATCGCTATTTCACCCCCGGCTAAAATGCCTCTGGACGATGCGGGAGGCCGCCAACAGGGCCAAAGTTGCCACCGTGCCCGCATATCCCTGGCTGGCCGCCCGGGGAACAACACTGCCGTCGCAGATGAAGAGTCCTTCCACATCGTGGGACTCAAAATAGGGGTTGACGACCGAATTGCTTCGGTCGGTTCCCACCCTACAGGCACCAACGAAAGCTTCCAGATGGTGCACGCGGATTGGCCGATCCATCCCGACAACCTCACGGGCTCCCATCTTCTTGAGCAGTTCATAGACAACCTCACGGCCCTGCTCCATCGCCTGGATGATCCTGGGGTCGTGTCCCGGATAGAACTGCTCTCCCCACTCGTTGATCCAGCCACGGATGTTGCGAGGTCTGACCAGTTCCAGCTTGGTGATGCATTGGCGGGTAATGTCAGCCTGGGCCCGAGTCATCCTGCCGGGCTCACTGATGCCGTCCATGAATTTCTTGTGATCACGACCAAACTCGGGGGCTAGTGGATCCATGGCCACCCGGTCCGGGTACGGTATCTGTCTGGCCCAGATGCTGATGGCGAGTCGATCATAACGCCGACTCGAGTCCAAATCATGGTAGACGTAGTAGGCGTTGCCATGACGAAAGGCTCCATCCGAGACAGGCTCGTCGAAGATTCCGACGGGACCAAAGGCCTCGGGCCGGTTGTCCGTGTTGCGCCCCACGTTGCGATTCTCAACAACCAGATTGTCGGTCAGCTCACGAGGTCCGTAGCCCGATCGGTAAAGCAAGGGAGGTGTCCCATAGTTCCCGGCCGAAACGATCACGTTTGGGACTGCCATCGTCTTGCGAACTCCATCCTGCAGATACTCCAGGCCCGTCACCTTCACCTGTCCCTGGGAAGGTTCGAGGAGAATTCTCTCGACAGCCGCGTTGGCCACCATTTCCGCACCACGCTCCTCGGCCAGGGGAAGATAAGCCACGAAACTTCCCTGCCGCGCGTCATACCGGCACATGTTGACCCCATCACAGTAGCCCGACAACAGGCAGTTTCGTTTGGCAATGGGAAAATCGGAGAGCTCGTATCCAGAGGACAACGCGTTGTCACGCACCAGATGATCGAGCCGACACAAAGTCTCCGGTGGTCTCACGTGGATATTAAAATCACGATGGACTTGCTCTCCGAAGGGCTTCAGAACAGCGGGACCCCAGTCCGCTCCTGTTTCTTCCTCCCACACCTGCATATCGATATCAAAGGGAGCCCGGGTTCGAGCTGTGTAGTGAAGGGTTCCACCCCCGAAAATGGCCGGAGCTCTCTGCAGGAAGATTTCCTCACCGGGCTGAATGGGAATTTTTCGGACGGCTCCGGAAGGCATGCCCGTCCATTGAGCGTACCTTCCCACAAAGTCAGTGGAGACATTGGTAAACATTCGCCTTCTTTCAGGTGAGCCATAACCTGGATGGGACGCTCCCTTGAGGTAGGGTCCACGATCAAAAACCGCGATTCTCAGCGGCTCACCCGTTGACGGATGGACACCTTTCTCAGCGATCTTTCCGGCCAGCGTACAGCCGGCCTGACCAGCCCCCACAACAGCGACATCAAAAGGTCTCTGCGCCACGATTTCCCTCCTCAATGTTTCCCAGATCATAAGCTCCCCTGAAGTTGAAGGCAATCCGGAAGGCAGAACAGGAGAGGCAGCAAGAGTCAGGAAGAAGGCGTTCAGAATCGAGATTCTTTCAGTCATCAGCGGCCCATCACCAGTTGGCCTGTGGTCTCTGGGACGAGCAAATAGGCTACACTAACCATAGGGTCCAACAAGCGGAGGGAGGCAGGAAA
>JAZFRU010000145.1:0-5704 GCA_036445815.1 Acidobacteriota bacterium
ACTCCCATTTCCAGTGCCGTCTTCAACTCGGACACGGTCTTTCCCACTCCACTGAAAATCACGCCGCTGGGATCGGCTTCAATTTGCTTCAAACGGTAGAGCTCCCCCCCGGAGACCACATCGAAGCCGCTCCCTTCCTCTTTCAGAAGGCGTAAAACACTCAGATTTGAGTTGGCCTTGACGGCATAGCAGATGAGTGGATCCACAGAGGCAAAGGCCCTGCGGAAGGCTTGAAAGTTCTCCCTGATGGCATTCTTGCTGTAGACGTAGCAGGGCGTTCCCACCTGCTCGGCAAGAGTGGCGAGGGCAACCTCTTCACAGTGGAGCTGCCCGTTCTGGTAGTGAAAGACCTGTGCGAGGGACATGAGCTGAAGGGCAAAATGTTAGCAGAGGCCTCCGGAAAGTTCTACTCCGGGGGGGGAAGAGCGACCTCGCTCCGCTCGCCCGCGTTCCAGGTTCCAGGTTCCACGTTCCACGGAGAGAAGTGTAGGGGCGCACGGCTTGCGCCCATCCGGATTCGGCGCACTGAGGCGCCTCCCACACTGTTCCCCCACCTGTGTCGGCTGAATTTTGAGGGTTAAATGAAATGAAAGGAAAGGATTCTCTTCTCTGTGTCTCTGTGTCTCTGTGGTGAAAAATCTTTCAGTGTCTCCGTGGTGAATCTGTCTTTGTGATGAGAACAATGGCATAATTCCTCGCGGAAGCAGCAGAGAACCATGGAAAATGCAACGGATGTCGTCACGGGAGGAGCGGGATTTATTGGCTCGCACCTTAGCCAGGCTCTGGTCCAGCAAGGGCGCCAGGTTCGAGTGGTGGACAACTTCTCCACCGGGCGGCTTGAAAATCTGGCCGATCTTCTCAGTCAGTATCCGGATCAATGCCAGGTCTACCGCCAGGATATTCGCCAGCTGGATGAGCTCAAAAGGGTGTTTGAGGGCGTCGCCACCGTCTATCACCAGGCTGCCCTGACCTCGGTTCAACAATCCGTTGAAGATCCACTGGAATACAACAGCGTCAACGTGGAAGGGACGCTCAAGGTCTTGCTGGCCGCCAGGGATGCGGGCGTTCAAAAGGTGGTCTTCGCCACCAGCACGGCCGTTTACGGAAACTCAGAGATACTTCCCAAGCATGAAGGGATGACCGTGGAACCGGTCTCGCCCTATGCCGTCACCAAATACCTGGGAGAGGTTTACGGGCAGGTCTTTTCAGATATCTACCAGCTTCCCACCCTGGGGCTTCGCTACTTCAATGTCTTCGGACCCAGACAGGACCCCCAATCGGATTACGCCGCGGTGGTCCCGCGTTTTATCACCCGCGCCCTATCGGGAAAAGATCCCATCATCTTTGGTGACGGAGAGCAGAGCCGGGATTTTATTTTCGTGGAGGATGTGGTGGCCGCCAATCTCAAGGCGGCCCAATCGGAGGTTGGCGGAAAGAGCCTGAATGTCGCATGCGGTCAACCCTTCACTTTGAATCAGCTGGTTGAGGTTCTGGGCAGCATCGTGGGTCGGAGACTCAATGTGGATTATCAATCGGCCAGGCCGGCCGAAGTTCGACATTCGGTGGCCGATGTCTCCCAGGCCCGAGAATTTATTGGCTTTGAGGCTGCGATCTCACTGGCTGACGGTTTGGGCCGGACGGTCCGATGGTTCCAGGAACAGGGACTCAAGGTCTAGCCTTTTCCTCAGGCTGGTCGGAAGGATTAGTTTTGGATTTAAGAGAAAAAATCATCTCGCACGAGGCCCAGATCGGGCTGGTGGGGCTGGGATATGCCGGATTGCCGATGGGCATCGAATTTGCCCTTTCAGGTCTGACCGTCCACGGCATCGACACGGACGGCGACAAGGTCCGTGATCTCAATCAGGGCAAGTCGCATGTCCAGGATGTCCAGGACAGCGTTCTTCAGAGTGTCCTTGACTCGGGACACTTTCGCGCCCATTCAGATTATGAAGTGGTTTCTCAGCTGGATTGTGTCCTGATCTGCGTTCCCACCCCGCTCCGGCAGACCAAGGATCCAGACATCAGCTACATCATTGATGCCGCTCAGAACATCCGTAAGTATCTGCACAAGAATATGCTGGTCGTTCTTCAGAGCACCACCTATCCTGGCACCACGGATGAGGTCCTGATGGTGGAGTTTCAGACGGAAGAATTCCAGTTCGGAAAAGATTTGTTCCTGGCCTTCTCTCCTGAACGGGTGGATCCCGGCAACCCGACTTTCAATACCAAAAACACGCCCAAGATCGTAGGAGGAGTGACTCCCGAGTGTGCTGAAATGGCCAAAGTGCTTTACGAGCAGGCGATCGACAAGGTGATCGCCGTCTCATCGGCGGCTACGGCGGAGATGGTAAAACTCCTGGAGAATACCTTCCGAGCCGTCAATATCGGACTGGTCAACGAAATCACCATCATGTGCGACAAGCTGGGCGTGTCGGTGTGGGAGGTCATCGAAGCCGCCGCCACCAAGCCCTTCGGGTTCATGCCCTTTTATCCAGGTCCGGGTTTGGGAGGGCACTGCATTCCTATCGATCCCCTGTATCTGGCCTGGAAACTCAAGATGCTCAACTACAACGCACGCTTTATCGAACTGGCCAGCGAGGTCAACACCCAGATGCCCGAGTACTGTGTGCATCGAATCGTCGACGTGTTGAACGACAACCAGAAGTGTGTCAACGGAACCCGGGTGCTCATGTTGGGGTTGAGCTACAAGCGCGACGTCAGCGACGTACGAGAATCTCCCTCTCTGGATATCCTCCGCCTGCTGGAGGGTGGTGGCGCCAGGGTGGATTACTCGGATCCCTACGTGCCTGACCTCCAAATTGACGGGATCGACAAGAAGTCGGTGCCGCTGAGCCGCGACACCATTGCACAGTACGATCTGGTCGTTGTCGTGACCGATCATACGGGCCTGGACTACCTGATGATCCAGGAGTCGGCTGAGTTGATCTTTGACACTCGTGACGTTTTTCCCAAGACGCATGACAACGTCGTAAAGCTCTAGCGGTGCGCATCGCCGATCCAGTAGACCCGACGACCACCCCTGAAGACTGGGGACTTCGCCGCTGTATTTCCCTGGCTGTGGGAGGCGGAATCGCCATCTCACTCGTCTCCATTTCCCTGTCATATATCTGCTTCGGAGTCGTCCTGCTGCTCTGGATCATTCATTGTCTGAAGTCGGGAAAACTGCATTTGAAGGCTCCTCCCTTCTGGGTGTGGGTAGGGGGTTTTGTCGCAGCCTCGGGAGTGGCGATTGTCTTTTCCAGTGATGTTCCAACCAGTTTGCCCAGCTTGTCGAAACACATCCGGTTTCTCTGGATCCCGATGGTTTATACCTATCTGGGCCGTCGCCAGGTCGAGTACGTTTTACAGGCCGTCTTTGGGGTGGCGGGAATCAGCGCCGCCTACGGGATCCTCCAGTATTTCTGGTTGAGGGAAGTCGATCTGCTTCATCGAATTTCAGGATTCATGGGCCACTGGATGACATTTTCCGGGCAACTCATGTTGTGCTCGGTTGCCCTCGGCGGATACCTGCTGTACCTCCTGAACCCTGAGACCAGGAAAGCCAAACCAGCCTTGTCTGGACAGCCCTCAGCAGGGACAGTGCCCTTCTGGGTCTGGGCTCTGCTATGGCTCGTGGTGTCCTTTGCCCTGGCTCTGACTCAGACTCGGAACAGCTGGCTGGGAACCCTGGTCGGACTCCTCCTGCTGCTCTGGGTATACCGTAGAAGATGGATCGTCCCAGGGTTGATCCTGGTGGTGATTCTGTTTATGGCCTCTCCTGAGGGCGTCAAACAGCGTCTTTATTCCGGTCTTGATCCCAACGATGTGACCACTCAGGGCCGACTGGAATTGCTGAGGACCGGCCGCAACATCATTGCCGCTCATCCCTGGACCGGTCTGGGGCCTCGTATGGTGCCCAGGTTGTATCAGGACTACAATGAATCCGATGCCTTCCCGGCCTGGACCTACCAGCATTTACACAATAATTTCGTGCAGATCGCTGCCGAGATGGGGCTCATCACGCTGATCTGCTGGGTGGCCATCTGGATTCGATTACTGTGGGATTTTGTCTCGTTTGCAAGTCGCCCTGCTGTTGATGGATATTCCACCTACTCGGCCGTGAGCTCGATGGCGGTGCTGACCGCCTTCTTGACGGCCGGATTGCTTGAGTATAACTTCGGTGATTCGGAGATTCTGATTCTGCTTCTGTTTTTTATGACAGTCCCCTACGTGATGCATGACGGCCCGGAATAAGCTGAATGTTGCCGTAATGGGTACGCGGGGGATTCCTGCCAACTATGGAGGGTTCGAGACCTTCGCTGAAGAACTCTCCCACCGTCTGGTTGAGAGAGGGCATCGAGTGACCGTCTATGGGCGTTCCCACTTTGTGGATCCTCAGCTGAAGACTTATCGGGGCGTTCAGATCCGATCGTTGCCCTGTCTGCGGACCAAGTATCTGGAAACCGTTTCTCACACCTTGATCACCACGCTGTTGGGGTTGGTCCAGCCCTACGACGTGGTCTTGATCTGCAACGCCGCGAACGCGGCCTTCTGCTGGATTCCCAAGCTGGCGGGACAAAAGGTCGTGCTCAACGTGGATGGGATCGAGCGCCTGAGAAAGAAGTGGAGCCCGATCGGGAAAGCGTACTATCGCTTCAGTGAGTTTCTCTCCACGCTGATCCCGGACCGTGCGGTGACAGACGCACGCTCGGTTCAGAGGTACTACCTGGACGAATATGGCTGCCGCCTCCCGTTCATCCCCTACGGTGCTCCCGTGGAGAAGTCCGAAGACACCGATGAACTCGACAAGCTGGGGCTCACGCCCCGGAAATACCTCCTTTACGTCAGTCGCCTTGAACCCGAAAACAATGCTCACCTGGTGATCCAGGCCTACAATCAATCAGGGATTCAATACCCGCTGCTGGTGGTGGGAGATGCCCCCTATGGAAAGAGCTATATCCGAAGGCTCAGACAGTTGGCCGAGGGCAGCAAGGTTGTTCTGCCGGGATCGATCTACGGTCGAGGTTACCGCCAGCTGTTGTCTCATTCGCTTTGTTATCTTCATGCGACCGAGGTGGGAGGCACTCATCCGGCGCTGATAGAAGCCATGGGTGCGGGCTGCCTGGTACTGGTCAACGATGCGGATGAAAATCGCGAGGTGGTAGGCGAGGCGGGTCTCCTCTGTTCCTTCAATGAGCAGCAGACGCTCGCATCCCTGATGGCAAGGGTCTGTGCAAATCCCCGCCAATTTCAGGAGTACCAGCAGAGGGCCGAGCAGCGCATCCGAGAGTTTTACAACTGGGAAGACGTCGTCAAACAATACGAGGCGCTCTTTTACCAACTGGTGGGGGATTGAAGCGCCCTCGCTCTGCTCGGCCGCTTCTGACGTTTAAAGTTTCACGTTTAAGGTTTAACGAAAAGAGGGGTGGCAGGTCCGGTGTAGCAGCCGCTCTTTAGCCCGCCTTCCTCACACCTGCTCTACTGCATCGGTGCCATGATCCGACCTGACAGTGTTGCATTCGGTCGGCCCTTGCACCGCTTCGTGACGACCCGGTGGGAGAAAGGTGGGCTTTAGCGGCTCTTCTTTCTTCTCGTGGAACGTGGAACCTGAAACCTGAAACGCGGCCGCGCTTCGCGAGGCCGCTCCTCCTGGATACCCCCTCGACAGAACCTATCAATCTTGACATTCCCTGGACAGGCCCTC
>JAZFRU010000146.1:0-23413 GCA_036445815.1 Acidobacteriota bacterium
CCACCAGGAGCTCGGGGGCATCCAGTGTGGTGGAGGAGATTCTTACCGGCCAGATGTCCGATCCTTATTTTCCGGTCAGTCTGGAGTTCTTACGCGCGCAAAAAGAGTTCAACGAGCTCGATCTGACACCGACCAAGTTTGGGGATCTGACGATTTCTCCGTTTCCACTCAACCATCCTGGAAGCGCTTTTGGCTACCGCATTGAATCGAATGGGGCCACCATCGTTTACGCCACCGATCTTGAGCATGGAAATAAGGAAATGGACCGAGTGGTGCGTGAGTATTCACAAAATGCAGACCTTCTCATCTTCGACGCTCAATACACTCCGGAAGACTACGAACTGCACAGGGAGTGGGGACACAGTACCTGGCAAGAGGCCTGTAACGTCGCCAACGAATCTAAGGTCAAACAACTGATCCTGTTTCACCACAAACCCTCCTACCATGATGCCAAGCTGGACCAGATTTCCGGCGAAGCCTCCCGCCAGTTCGAGAATGTATCCTGTGCCCGGGAGGGCGAACTCATTACCCTCTAATCCCGGATCAAGCCCAAACATAAAAACTGAGGGGACCAAGGCCCGGGTCGGGTTGGACCTCGTTCACCCTGCGAGCTCGCTCCGAAACCTCCTCAATGGAAATCGGCGTTACCGATTTTCCCGAGCGAGGATTCAAGGCCGCTACATTGGATTTACCGCCCGATCGGAGGGCGCACGGCCGTGCGCCCCTACCATTCTTTTCCCGAGACGTGGAACGTGGAACCTGGAACGTGGAACGCGGTCGAGCGTCAGCGAGACCGCCCCTGGAGCGACCAAGCAGCAACACGGTCAGGGCGGATGACCTCGCCGCCTCAGGCTTACTTCGATTTCAGGACGTACACCCCATCCCAATCCGCCGGAGGAGGGTCAGCTGAGAACTCGGAACAGCGGTTCAGGTAAACGCTTGCGACCTTGTCATCCGGAAATCGTTCCAGGTGCTGCCGGACGAGATCAACGGCCTCATCCCATTCACGCGCTTCATAGGCCCTGACGACGTGGGAAAACGACTCGACCATTTGGTGCGCCTCATCCTGATCCGGCTCATCCATTCGGGCCAGCAACTCATAGACCTGGACCGGAGCCTTTCGACCGATAACCCGGATGCGGTCCAGAAGACGCAGGAGAAACTCCCCTCGTACCTCCTGTTCGGTGGAATCGCTGATCATGATGTCGGTCCCAAAGGGTTTGTTGGCACCTTCCAGACGGGAAGCCAGGTTGACGGCATCGCCAATCACCGTGTACTCCATCCGCTCCGAATGCCCCAGATTACCGGCGACCATGGGACCTGTGTTAATGCCAATTCGGGCCTGCACCTCGTCGGGCATCTCATCCACGACCCGCTTCATGTCCAGGGCGGCCTGACAGGCCAGGGCCGCATGAGACTGATGGGCGATCGGAGTGTTCCAGATCGCCATGACGGCATCGCCAATGTACTTGTTAATCATCCCCTCCTGCTCCATGATCACATCCCCGATCCGGGTGAAGTACTCATTGAGCGTGGTAAAGAGCTCTTTGGGAGTTAATTTCTCCGAGATCTTGGAATAGCCGGCAATGTCCGAGAACAGAACCGTTGCATTGACCTGGATACCTCCAAGCTCCAGGGCATCGGGATGCTTCATAACCTCCTGCATAACCTGTTTTGAGACATATCCCGTGAGCGCCTTGCGGATATGAGCTCTTTCCTTCTCGCCCTGACGATACTGGTAAAGGGTATTGAGACCAAACACCGACAGCATGACAAACATCGGTTGTACGGAATAGAGCCAATAGGACAGGTGGACGAAGATAAGAGAGACCCCGACCAGATACCCCAGCATCACCCCAATGGAGAGCAAAATTTTCCACTTGAAGGACGAAAAACCGATCACAATGGCAGAAATCAAAACCGCCAGCAGGACCATCACGATCCATATTTGCGGAAGGGTTGTCTGATCGATGAAGTTTCCCTCCAGGAGGGTTGCCAACCCATTGGCATGAACTTCGGTCCCCGGCATCAGGGCACTCCCGACCAGAGAAAACGGCGTCGGAAAGGAGTCCTTTTCCATTCTTCGCTCGCTCAGATCATCGACCGCCATGGCACGACCCACAAAAACGATCTTGTCCTGCAGCCTCTCCAAGGCGAGATAGTCTTGATACTGAAATGCTTGATAGTAACTGACCGTGTCGATATGCCGGGCCCCGCCCAGGTAGTTGATAAACACCTCCGGATCTTCTCCCTGGTACCGGGAAACCGGGAGACTGTCCAGGTCAAAGGGTTCTCCACCGAGCGAATAAAAGGCCTGCAGGCTCAGAGAGGGCCTCCCATTGACCGAGAGACGGGCCTGACGCAAGACCTGATCGGAATCAGGATGTATCGTGGCGTACCCTACCTTGGCATCTGCATCGGTGAATTTGTCCAGAGGAAGCAGTTGCTGGATCAATGTCCCGAAGCGAGGATCAGTGACCTGATCTTCCGTGGCACCCAGAATCACCGGCACCCGGCTTTCAGCAATGGCAGCCGCCATTAAGTCATCCTCTTCCGGGTACGATTCTCCGGCAAAAATGACGTCGAAGATAATGGCCCGAGCCCCTGCCTCGTTGAGAATGCGGATCAACTCTCCGTGAACACTGCGCGGCCAGGGCCATCGAAGTTGGTACAGGTCGTCAAACTCACTTAAAGAGGTCTCATCAATGGCCACGATCACGATATCCTCGGAAGCGGTCAATGGACCACGAAGGGTCGACATCATGTAGTCGTAACCCTTCAGCTCGAGGTTATCCAGATAGGGGGTATAAAAAGAGATGCCACCAATCAGGCCAAAGCTGACGATGAGAAAGATGAAGCCGGCTACGTATTTCTTCATTTCACCGGCCTGCGGCCTCGTGGGTAGGATTCGAATCGGAGGGCCTGGTCAAACTCCAGATTCGAGGTGGTGAAATCATTCTTTTGAATTAAAAGAAAAAATCGAGCCTGAACTTCAATTGGCGCCGTGGAACCCGAGGATCCAATACCAGTGGATCAGCCAGGAAATCATACCGCCGATCGAGGAGATTGCGTACCTCTAATGTGGCCAACCCCAACTTTTGCGGCATCTCATAGGACAGACTCAGATTGGTGGTCCACACCTCGGTCGTGTCCTGGACTCCAAAGAAGCGTGATTGATTCAGGTACTCCTCTTCCACCCTGAAGGTCATTCCCCGGGGATGGATGTACAACAATGCCAGGCTCACGTCATGGTCGTGTCTGAGACCGAAGAAATTGTCGTCGTGCGTAATGGCATAGTTGGTGACAAAGGTCAGACGGTCAGTCACGAACTGATTCAAGACGAAGAGACCGCCGTAAAAATCCCCTTCAAAATCCATCGCATCCTCGCTCTGACCAAGGGGAATGGTCCTGTCTCTCCAAAACGCAAGGGTCCTGAAAAACGTCTTTCCACCAAACAACCGCTGGTCCCAGCCCAGATTAAAACCTGTACTCCGGGTCAGTTCCAACTCATTGGGATTCAAGACAAACCCAAACAGATGAGTGGGAACAACGCGTTCCTGGACATGGGTCTGGGTGGTTCTGGAGAAGGCAAAGCGAACCGTGCTGCTCTCCAACGGGCTGAATAACAAACCCGCCTGCGGATTCCAGTGGTCCTCCGAAACCTGGCTGTCCTCGCTGTCTTTCAGTGACTGAGAACTCTCCACGCTGTAGCTTCTGGCCCAGTCATAGTTCAGACCGGCGGTAAACACCAACTGGGGGCTCACCACATAATCTGTCTGTAAAAAGACGGTCTTGAATCGTGCCTTCTCTCGACCGTGGTCAAACTCCTGGTGCTGAATATCCGGAGGAGGATCACTCGGAAACGCACATCCCTGTTCGGGTGGGCCGGTCACACAAAAACTCAGGATATCCAGATTACGAGATCGCCCCTCGAAGATGTCAAATCCGTATTTGAATTGAAAGTCGGAGATCTTCAACAGGTGGGAGGCCTGAAAAGAGACATTGGGATCCAGCGTGGATCGACGCAGGGCAGCCGGAACCGTTCCACGGAAAAGCCTCAGATGATTGGGGTTGTCCAGCACCTGGTCCACCGTTCGACCCGAGAAGTAGACCACCACTTCCGAGCCCGGATTGAACTGCTGGTGGTAGCCGATCTCCGCTCGGTTGGTTCGATCGAACAATCGCTGATCGAGATCGTTCGCTGGAGTGACCAACGGGGAGCCGAATCCCCGATCTCCCTGTTTGGTCTGGGTATGAGAGAAGGTCACCAGTAGATCACTGTGCGGAGTGGGTGCGTATTTGAACAGGTTAACGGTCGTATAGCTGCGCGCATCATCATTGTCGGGCCGAAAACCCGCCGTCACGTCCCGGCTGAAGATGGATCCGAAGGCAAAGTTGCCTATGCCGCCACTGGCCAGCAAGGATCCACTGTGACTGTCGAGGTTACCGGTCGTGGCCGAAGTGGTCCAGTTCAGCCGGGGTGCCTCGAAAAGTGTCGTATAGTCATTGAAGGCGTTAAACGAGTTGGCATTGACGGGTAACAGCAGCCGGGCCATCAGCAATTCCGAGCCGCCTGCACTGGTCCGGCCCGCCAGATTCAAGAAGGTATCCGCCAGAAAGATTCGGGTAGAACTGTTGGTGGGATCGGTGGCATAGGACTTGACAGCCTCCAGATTGGCCTGTTCTGCGAAGCCCAACCGGTTGTAGGCACTGGCCAACTTGACATTCCGGGTGGCACGATCCTCATCCAGGACAAACCGGCTTCGATACACCGCTCGATTGTCATTCAAACGAATCGACTCCGTGAAATCTTGAACCGCAATCCCGGGCCGGTTGAGATCATTCTGAAAAATCCCCGAATACAGGTGAGGTGTGGGGTCTCGGGGATCCAGGTCCATGGCATCTTGCAAGGCCGTAAAGGCCTGCTCAAACTTGCGCTCTTCAAAGAAAGCCTTACCGAGATAACTCTGATACAGGGCCAGCTGCGGTTCCATGGTGGTGGCCTGCAGCATTTCCAGAACGGCCGATGACGTCCGTCCCTCCCGCATGTGAACCACTCCCAGGCCTAAATGGGGCTCTCCGCGGGTACTGTCCAGCTGAAGAGACCGGTCGAAGGAGATGTTGGCCTCCCGGGTCTGACCGCGGGCCAGGAGAATGAAGCCGAGGGTCGAGTGAACAGCGGCCTCCTGAGGGGCATCGGCCAAAGCCTGGCGAATGACCTCCTCGGCCGTTCCTGTGTCTCCCGCTCCAAAGAGTAGTTTGGCATACTGGACCTGCGCCTGGAGAAAATGAGGATCCAGGTCCAGGGCCTGTCTCACGGACCGGGTGGCCAGGGGAAGATCGAAAAAACTCTGTTCGACCAGGCTGAGGTTCAGGTAGGCTGAAGGAGAGCTGGAATTGGCCTCAACCGAACGCTGTGCGGCAGCCAGAGCCTCCTCCTTGTCATTCCGCACCAGGGCCACGTTGGAGAGCAGCCCCTGTCCCATCGAATAGGCCGAATCATCGGAAGTGATCGATGTCAGGAGCAGCTGGGCATCCTCGACCTTACCGACGATCAGATCCAGCATGGCCTTCTGGATCTTCAATCCGCCATCGTCGCCCGGATCTGCAACATACTGGTAAGCCTCTTCCAATTCATTGACTCGATAGTGGGCCACCGAAAAACCCAGACGCGTACGCTGCGACTGGGCAGAGGCCCGATTGAACTCCTCGATCGCTTCCCCGATCAAATTTTGTTCCAGGTAGATCCAGCCTCGAGTTTCGGCTGCTGCCGGGGAGGCCACTCCCTGCAACGCAGTCAGGGCCGCTTCCAGGTTTCCAGCGTCGTGCTGAATCTGGGCCAGGCGTACTGGATCCGCTCCGGCGTTACCCAGGTTGGCCTGTGCCTGCTGCTGCGAGGCATAGATAAAGGGAAAGTCCCTTGGACTCACCGAAGCAGAGTAAAACAGCGCCCACTGGACGGCATCCTCCGGATTCAGAATAACGGTTTTTGTTGGGGCCTCTCCCACCCGACAGTGGCCCTGTTCTCCAGGGTCCACGACAATCGAGCCCAAATCATTGAAAAAGTTAATCGAGCCTTCCAGCACCGTGGCCGTGGTCTCTCCATCGGCGGCCACCTGGATGTCAAATTCCGTCCCCCGAATGGCTGCCGTGACCGACGGGGTCGTCACGCGCACCGGAGCGGGTTTCTTCTTGGACTTCAGCCAGGCTCGTCCTCGATCAAGGTTCAGAATACTCTGATCGGTTCGGGGAGCCCCGGTGATTCGCGTCAATAAATCACTGCTCTGACGTACGGCTCTCAACTGCAGTTCACTGTTTTCACTCAGCTTGAGCTGGGTCTCATCGGCCAACAGCAGCGCCGCACGGCTTCTGGGGCCCGTGCGAATCCGATTGCCCGGGTAGAGGATCTGGTTGCTCTTGGCCGGAGCCCAGGGGGACTGCTCCACTTCGACACGCCCCTGCACGCTCAGGATCTTGGCGGCAATGTCCTGATCTCCCTGTGCACCGATGATGGTCGTCATAACCAGCAGCAATCCAAGAATACAAGTGACTTTTGTCATGATCTCTTTCACCCTGTTTCACGGTCGATGATAAACGAACATACCCTCCCCGGGGGACGTCTAAACAGGAAACAGAGCAACTTGCATGCCAACGGCAACCCCTTTATGCAGTGTAGACTCTCCACCTTACTACCAGATACTGACCTCCAGTCCCTGCCCACACGCTGTCCGGAAAACGCCTGTCAACGACGATTGACAGCCTGGCCCACCGAAGGTGGAACCAGGGAGGTACAATCCAGATCGTGGGCCACCGCCACTCCGCGGCTGCGGAGTGTCTCAATATCGCTACAGTCCTTCTGGTTCAGAGGATTGTTCCTTAAATCAATGGTGGTACCGGATCCCAGCCCCCGGTTCGAGACGAGTGGGCCGAGATCGGTGATCTGGTTGTTCCTAAGAGCCAATAGAGTCAATCGAGTCAGGGGTGTCAGCGCCCTCAGATCACTGATCGAGTTGTTGCTCAGAAAGAGGACCCTCAGTCTGGAGAGTCGAAACAGAGGGACGAGATTGCTGATTTGATTCCCAGACAAAAAAAGCTGTCGGAGACCTGTCAGAACCGAAAGCGGCTGGAGTCGAGTCACCTCATTGTTGGTCAGATCGAGATGGATCAGCCGTTCCAGAGAAGCCAGGGGAAGGAGATTGCTGATGGTATTGCCTTCCAGCTTCAAGGTGTTCAAACGGACAAAGATTTCCAACCCCCTCAGACTGGTGATGCCTCTTCTGGCGGCATCCAGTTGTCGCAATGACGCCACCAACTCGCAGGTGACCGACACATCCTCGGTATTCACAGAAACATTCAAACCGGTCCGCACACTGCCATCCAGCTGGGTATCCGAGAAAATGACGGATCCCAGGCAGGCGTCCTTGCGAGGTGGACTCGTGGGCCGATCAAGATAGAGGTTCGGAGTCGGAACAAATGTGACCCGCCCCCGGCCTTCTTCGGGTATCTCCGTCACCACAACTCCTGAGGTCGGGGCCAAAGGATTGATATCGGGAAGAAAGGTTAAATCAGTCTGACCTTGAGTTGAAATCCAGCGGCGGACAGTCTCCCGGGCCGGATTCACCAACCAGATCGTCCCCTCGCCTCTGGCCGCCACCAGCAAGCGAAAGGCATCCGGACAGTCCACGCCACGGCGATAAAAACCCAGCAACTTTCCGGGGGTGAGATCAACTTCAAGTCGGGTGACCGATCCCGTTCGTCTCACCAGTTGAAGAATGGCCCTTCCGTTTCGATTCCAAAAATAAATATTCCCCGTACAGGCGTCCACGGTAATTCCGTCAGACCTCTCGGCATCGGTAAACTTCACCGCCTGGGGTTGCTCGGTCGGTGAAGGGGCGAACACACGTGAGAAGGAAACCAGGTCGGCCTCCAGCTGGCTGCGGGGAATAACGACAATCTGGCTGCTCTCGGCCACCAACAGGTTTCCGCTTACCGGGTCAATCACCAATGTGGTGGGTTCAACCAGTCCCGTCGCCACATCCTTGACCTCCCGGGTCTGCGGATTCAAACGAATAATCCGTCCGCCGGTCTTGCCCGCCAGAAGAAGGAATTCCTGCCCATTGGAGGCCTTGAAGGGGATCATCTTGGTGATCTCTTCACCCGGAAACTGCGCCACTGAAACCTGGCCAATAAGTGGGGACACCTCGAACACTTGACTGTCGGACTCTTGAACAGGGTTTTGGGCAGCCGGTTGGGCTCCATCACTCCCCGCACTCAAGAGCGTCAACTCGGCCGTAAACAGCTTCTGCAGTCCCCCCAGGAAGGCGACAGCCTGAACAACCGTCAGACCGCTGATCAATTCTTCCTTGTCCAGCACATCGACGGAGGCACCGGCTCCCTGCCCTTCGGATTCCACCGACACCGTCACCACCTGCGGATCGGGAATGATTGAAGGAGCCTGATAAAGTCCCTGGCTGGTCACCGTACCTGTTTGGCTGTTCCCGCCTTCTACTCCGTCAACCTTCCAGACCTGAGCACCCTCCAGACTGATTTCAAAGGACTGCGACTCCGCCGGCTGGACGACGGCCAATGCCGGGGCCAGTTCCAGAGTCGGCAGACCGGCGTCCGGAAGATAGCTCTCTGGAGCCGGTTGGGGCGGCACGTTGGCCAGAACCTGTGAAGTTCCAAAGAGTGACGTTAAATAGACGGGGCGCTGACTCTTGATCCAGATCAGTCCTCCGTCTTGATTGGCGGCGCCTGGGATCAGTTCATCGATGAGCTTGCTCATTCTCTGTCCCGGCTGCAAAAACGTGTCAAAACTCCCCAGCACCTCACCTGAGGGGTTCAGAGCCAGGATGCGAACATCGGTGGCCAGGGCGGCCGCATTCAGGACGGCCACCCCGTTGAAGAATCCCTGGCTGGTGCCGATATGGGAAAAGATCGCCCGCTTCTGCCCTTGTGAGGCAGCCGTCACCGCGGCCAACGACCCCGATCCAGGGATTCCATAGGAAATGTAGCCGTTGACGGCCGCCGAGGTTGATTCCACCTGGATCCACCCTTCCAGGGGTTCGCTGCCGCTAAACCCAAACAGGGTTTCGACGTCTGCGAGAAGACTGGCTTCGCCGTTTAAGGAGCGCGTTACCGGGTTGTCTTGAAGATCACTGGAATCGTAGAGAGTTCCCTCCGGCTTGAAAACGGAGAGAGTCAGAATAACAGGCTCTGACGAGTAATTGACCAGCCCTAAATTCGTTTGCCAGGGACCCAGAACGGCCATCTGTGGGAAGTAAAGATTGGTCAACTGCTCAGAAGTACTGCGGCCGTTCAGACCCAGTAAGTCCCCGTTGGGAGTCTTGATGAACTGGAACCCGGCAACATCAAAATCCGACGTCACCAATAGATAAGCCTCAGGGGCAATCTCAGAAATCTCGAAAAATCCGGCGACATCTAGCCGAACGACTCCCTTGGCAGGGAGTATCAGTTCCTGGACCACAGACGGGGACTCATCCACGATGAGTTGAAGCTCCACATCGGCGGGACTGTCACCCGGGTTGATCAAATTGATTTCTGTTTGATGGCCGGCATCGATGCGTATCTTGTTGAAAATGATTTTGACAGCGCTCACCGGAAGGTCCGCTCCATCAAAGACAGTCAGGGAACCGTCCAAAAACAGGAAAAACCCGGTCAGATCATCCACCAGGCTGGTCACTTGAACCCATCCAATCGCGGCGGGGTCCAGGCCACTGCCAAAGATCTCCGACGTCAGCTGAGCCAGCTGTCCATTGGACGGCACCGTCCGTTGAACCGGATTGACAATGCCTGTTAACTGCTCGCCATCTTCCCCATAGGCGGTAAAAGTGACCAGCGCATCCTGGGCAGATGGATTGACGATGGCCACACCCGTGAAAGTGCCTTCCTCACTGGAGAGCCGGGGAAAGTTAAGAGTGCTATCAGCGATCAGGGAAGGGGTAAGAACCAAAAGGTTTAAACAAAGGAGGCCGGGCAAACAACGAGAAGGGAACAATCTGTCAAATCGAGCCATATTTTATCGTATCCTATTTACCTCTCCGTCTGTCTTGAGCGCGAATCACGCCTGAGGTGAGGACCGATCTGACTTAGCTGGTGGCAACCGCCTCGACAATATTTTCATAGTCGCAGTCGGGGTTGTTGCACAGGTGGGAGACCCCTGTTTTCTTCGTCACTCGCTCTACCAAATAGACGGCCCCACAGTCCGGACATTTTTGATCGATGGGCTTTTTCCAGAGCACAAATTTGCAATCCGGGAAGGCACTGCACCCGTAAAACGTGCGACCTCTGCGGGATCGACGCTGAATAATCTGGCCGTTGCCGCAATCGGGGCAATCGACACCTGTGGTCTGCTGCTTGATGTACTTACAATCCGGATAATCGCCGCAAGCCACGAAAGGCCCGAAGGGCCCCTGTTTCTGGACCAGCTTGGAACCACAATTAGGGCACTCTTCGTCCGGAACTTCAATGTCCTCAGCCTGATCACCAGCCGCCAGAATCTTCTTGGTATTCTTGCAATCAGGGTATCCGGAACAGGCCAGAAACTCTCCAAATCGGCCCTTTTTACGCACCATCGGCTTACCGCACTTCTCACACACCTGCTCTTCGGCCGGGGCACCTGCCTCTTGAGCCGCATCCTCGCCCTCCTTGGGAATCTCGCGAGAATTCTTGCACTCCGGATACTTGTTGCAAGCCATGAATCTTCCGAAGCGTCCCCAACGGATGATCATCTCTCCCCCGCACTTCTCGCACTCTTCACCTGTGGGAATCTCTTCCGCCTTCACATTCTTCATGTTCTTGCGGGCTTGCTCGAGTTCCCTGGAAAACTCCTTATAAAAGTCCTGGAGCGTGTGCACCCAACTTTCCTTGCCGCTCTCAATCTCATCCAGATCCTGTTCCAGCTTGGCCGTATAGTCGAGGGCAAAAATCTCTTCGAAGTGTTCAACCAGCAAGTCGCTGACCAGCTCTCCAACTTCGGTGGGGACAAAGCGCCTCTCCTCCTTCTTGACATAGTCCTTCAAGATGACCGAGAGGGTCTGGGCATAGGTGGAGGGGCGTCCAATTCCCTTCTCTTCCAGTGCCTTGACCAGGGTGGCTTCGTTATACCTGGGGGGAGGCTGAGTGAATTTCTGCTCCGGCAGGATGTCACTGACCTCGAGTTTCTCTCCCTCGACGACTTCCGGGAGAATTTTTTTATTCTCATCCGGTTCCGCTTTCTCCGCATCTGCCTGATACACCTTCAAGAAGCCATCGAACTTCATGATGGTGCCCACGGCCTTGAACTGTGTTCGACCCGCGTCGATAACCACTTCCGTCTGGTCGAAAAGAGCCGGAGTCATCTGTGAGGCTACAAACCGCCTCCAGATGAGTTGATAAAGACGATACTCGTCCCGGTCTACAAAAGGCTTTACCTGTTCGGGGGTGCGCAGCACGGAAGTGGGTCGGACCGCTTCATGGGCATCCTGTGCCCCTTTCTTGCTCCGATAAATGACTGGCTTGGACGGAATGTACTCACCTCCGAAATCGGCCGCCAAGTACTCGCGCACCTCGGCAAGTGCCGAATCTGCCACCCGTGTGGAGTCGGTACGCATATAGGTGATCAACCCGACCCTTTCCTCCTGGCCTATCTCCACCCCTTCGTAGAGACGCTGAGCCAGCGTCATGGTTTTCTTGACCGAGAATCTTAGTCTCTGGGAGGCTTCCTGCTGAAGCTTGCTGGTGATAAACGGCGGTACGGGATTTCGCTTTCTTTTCTTTTTCTGGACCCCGGAAATAATGAACTCGACAGAACGCAGTTCCTCGAGCAGTTGATCGGCTTCCTGCTGGTTGGAAATCTTGAATTTTTTCCCATCCAGTTTAGCGGCCTTGGCCTCAAGGGGAGGCGGATTCTGAGCCTTGAGATGAGCGGTGAAATTCCAGTACTCCACCGTTTCAAAGGCTCGGATTTCCTTTTCGCGTTCCACGATCATACGCACGGCGACCGTCTGCACTCGGCCCGCCGAGAGACCTCTCCGGACCTTTTTCCACAACAGGGGACTGACCTGATAACCAACCAGACGGTCTAGGATTCGGCGCGCCTGCTGGGCGCCGACCTTGTTTTGATCAATGATGGAAGGATTCTTGAACGCCTCAAGAATGGCGGGTTTGGTGATTTCATTGAACAAGACACGATAGATCTTGAGATCCTTGGCTCCGGCGAGCTCCTCCGCCAGGTGCTGACAAATGGCTTCTCCCTCGCGATCGGGATCCGCGGCCAGGTAGATTTCGGTGGCTTTCTTGGCCTCTTTCTTGAGTTGGTTGACGATCTTGGCTTTTCCGGAAATGACCTGATAGGTGGGACGGAAGTCATCCTCGACATCAACGCCCAGGTTTTTTTTGGGAAGATCCTTGATGTGACCCGCCGAGGCGCGAACCATGTAATCCTTCCCCAGATATTTTTCAATAGTCCTCGCCTTGGCCGGCGACTCAACTATTACCATTGCTTTGGGCATAAACTTCTAATCTCCTGTCTTTCGTAGGATAGCCTATCCTTATAGCATACTTCACCGGACACCAGTCATCGACCATCACCCGTCATGTATTCACGAGGCCCATCCCCCTACTCCTCAACTCCAGGTTCATCTCTTTTGCCGTTCATAAGAGTGCCCGCTAGAAAAACCGCTGATCGTGACATCGTGATAAGGAGCTTTCTGTCGTCTATCTCAATAGCGTACGCTTCTGCACTTCTTAATTCAGGATTCGACTGAACCGGCGTCCCGGAAGCTGCCGAAGGACTCCCTTCATTTCCAGATTCAGCAGAATCTCATTCAATACCGTCATTTTCAGAGCAGAGCGCCGCAACAATAAGTCGAAATGAAAGGCTGCCTCTGAGGACAAAAGTGCCACCACACCTTCTTCCTCAGGGGTCAATCGGCAGGGAATGGACGGATTCGAGGGGATGGGCGCCTTGCTGAGCAGATCAAGAACATACGGAGGCAATGCCTCCAAAATGTCCTGGCCATTCAACACCACTCGCGCTCCTTGCTGAATCAGATGATTGGGTCCGTAGCTACCGGGATTCAAGATATTCCCCGGGACAGCCCACAGCTCCCTGTCCTGCTCCAGAGTCAGACGAGCAGTGATCAACGACCCGGAGAACTCGGCAGCCTCCGTGATGAGCGTACCGAAACATAACCCGCTGATGATTCGATTTCTCAAAGGGAAATTCCGAGGAGCTGGAAAACTCCCACAGGGAAACTCGCTGATCACACATCCCTGCTCACAAATATCCCGGTATAACCGACGATTCTCCCTGGGATAGACGACGTCAACGCCACTGCCCAGGACCGCCACGGTCGCCCCACCTCCCTGAAGGCTCCCCCGGTGGGCCTGGGAATCAATTCCCCGTGCCATGCCACTCACCACACAAAGCCCCTGGGACGAAATTTCCCGAGTAATCTTCCTGGTGACTTCCTTGCCATAGACGGAGCAGCGACGAGATCCCACCACAGCAACCGAGGGACGGCGAAGATACTCGAGGTCTCCAAGTGCATAAAGAATGACCGGAGGATCGAAGATCTGCTTCAAAAGATGAGGGAATTCCGCATCAAAGGCCGACAGGATCTTGATTCCCTTCCTGGAGCTGTCCCCGATGACTTGATCTGCGGTCCGTCGTGCCCTGCCACTGGAAAGGAAGGTGTGAATCTCCCGGGACAGAGATACCCGGCCCACTTTACGGGGAGGATTTCTCAAGAAATCCCTGGGATCGCCACACCTCTGCAGAATCTGGTGGAGACACTGCCTCCCCATCCCAGGAACCAGACTCAGTGCGAGACAGGCATAGGTTTCTTCGTTCACATCATTGACTACAACGTTCAGACCGGGGAAAACACGAAGTCTTTTTCCCGACCTTGGGGCTCTGGGGCGTTGCTGGGTGCGGTTTTGGCCGGCTCGGTTCAGGGATCAGGGGTCAGGGGAACAGACTGGTCGCAAAACAGTGGCTTTGCTATCATCCCCTCGTCTTTCATGAAGCTCAAGATATCCTTTATCGAATATTTGAACTCCGTGCCCCTGGGATGGGGCTTCCTTCATGGTCCTGATCAAGGGGCCTTCGATATCCTCTTTGACGTTCCCTCTGAATGCGCTCGACATCTCTCAACAGGGGAGGCCGACGTTGGACTGATTCCGGTGATTGAATACCAGAGAATACCTGACCTCCTGGTACTTCCTGATATCGCCATCGCCTCTAAACAAGAGGTTAAAAGCGTTCTTTTCGTCAGCAAGGTCCCGCTGACTCAGGTCAAAAATATCGCTGTAGACACCTCGAGCCGAACCTCGGTCGCCCTCCTGAAGATCTTGTTGTACAAGTTCTATGGCCTCGATTCGATTCACTTCCAGGAAGAATCCCCTGACCCTGACAGGATGCTCGATCACTATGACGCGGCCCTGATCATCGGAAACCGGGCCCTGAAGGTGGTTCGCGAAGGGCTGCATGTTTATGATCTGGCTCGCGAATGGAACCACTTCACGGGCCTTCCCTTCGTGTTCGCGTGCTGGGCCGTGCGAGCGAATGCTGACCTTGGGATCCAACGTGATATATTTTATCGATCGAGGGATCTGGGTCTTGAAAAAGTCGATTCCATCGCTCGTACCTACTCCCAGAAACTATCGGTTCCGGAAGAAGAAATCCGTACTTACATACTGGAGAACCTGAACTACTCCCTGGATGAGGACAACCTGAAAGGTCTGGCGACCTTTTACGAGGCCGCCGCGGAATTAGGATTGATCTCAACACCCAAGCCCTTGGAATTTTATCCGGAATAGCCCGCATGACTGTCAAGCTCGGTCTCGACCTTCTCCTTGAAGATCACCTGGACCTGGTCCAGGGCCAACGGGTGGGTCTCATTGTCCACCCGGCCTCCATCAATTCAAATCTGGAACACACCCAGACCCTTTTTTTCAACCATCCCCGGATCAATTTGACAACCATCATGGGGCCCCAGCATGGCATCCAGGGCGAAACGCAGGACAACATGATCGAATGGGAAGGCTACCAGGACCCGATCGCCGATCTTCCGGTCCACAGCCTTTACGGCAAATCCCGGGCCCCCACCAGGGCCATGCTCCAGGATGTGGACGTGGTGGTCTTCGATCTGCAGGACGTGGGAGCACGCTATTACACCTACATTCATACGCTGGCATTGACCATGCGAGCCTGTCGAGAACACGGCAAGTCCCTGGTCGTTCTGGATCGCCCCAATCCCATCAACGGAGTCGACACCGAGGGGACGGTACTGAACCCCGATTTCAGTTCATTCGTCGGCCTCTACCCCCTGGCCATGCGTCACGGCATGACGGTCGGCGAACTGGCCCTTTACTTCAATCATGAATTCAAGATCGACTGTCCAATTGAGATCGTCAAGATGCAGGGCTGGTCAAGAGACATGTTCTTCTCGGACACCCAGCTCCCCTGGGTTCTTCCCTCTCCCAATATGCCTACCCCTGAGACGGCCCTTGTCTATCCCGGCATGTGCCTGCTGGAGGGCACCAACGTTTCCGAGGGACGAGGCACGACTCGGCCCTTCGAACTCAGCGGAGCCCCCTGGATCACTCCCACGCGGATGGTCGATGAACTCAATCGGATGACCCTGCCCGGGGTGGTCTTTCGTCCAGTTCACCTGACCCCGACCTTCCATAAATGGGCTTCCGACAACATCGGAGGGGTCCAGATTCATGTTTCAGACCGAAGGACCTTTCATCCAGTTCTCACCGGCCTGGCCATGCTGAAACTGTACAGGGAAATGGGCGGAGATCGGTTTGCCTGGAAGAGCCCTCCTTATGAGTACGAAACCGAAAAGCTCCCGATCGACATTCTGAGCGGCACCGACAAGATCCGAATTCTCATTGAGGCCGAGGCCAGCCTGGATGAACTGCAAGATTACTGGAAGGCAGAACTCCGGCAGTTTCGAGACATCCGTCGCCGTTATTTATTGTATTGAAAGCAGCCCTATAACAACCGGAAACCCGTACCGATCAGGGATCGGGTTCCTGGCTCGAGCAGCACGAAGTGGACAGTCACTTTATTCGGTGATCCCCTGAACAGGAGACCACCAGTCAGGATGAGTTAAGATAAAGCCATCCTTTTATTCTACTCAGCCAGCAAGGAGGAACTATGAAAGCCGCATTCGAAGAAGGATCCGTTGTTGAGATCTACTTACTCGGGGACAGAGTCATCGCCGGCAAGGTGACTGCTGTATCCGAAACATTCGTAGAGATACTTGAGCAGGAACAACATCGAGGACAATTCCTCACGGTGCGCATTAATTATTCCAGCGTCAGTCATGTGTATACGGATATCGAACTTGCCAAACTGACGCCTCCAGGAAGCATCCCGCTGCGGCCGGCTCCACAGGATCCTCTGCCCTCCAATTAGCAGGAAAGGTTCGAGGGCGAACTCAGTGTGGGCCTCAACCACGACGAGTTCGCCCGTCAAAGCGGGTCATGGAAGCGTTCGTCCGGCAGACCGACAGGGCGAAGCTAAGAAAGAGGGGGGGGGTAGAAGGCACCTCAGTCCCCCTGGAGAGTGGACCGCTGCGACCGCTAAACAGCTGCTGGAAGAATAACCCGGACTTGCATTAAAAGTCTCTGCGATGGTCTCCACCAGGGCTTTCTCGGCCTGCTCGAGAATGTCGCTGATGGTGGGCAAATCTCCCAGGTCGATTTCAAACAGCGCCGATATCTCAGGAAGTGCTTGGGAAACTTCCATCATCGTGGTTTGAAAATTCTCTTCATTCATTTGCAGCATCTGTTCGCATTCTTGCACGCATGACAAACTGCCGACTGGGAGTCGTCACTCACCCAGATATCCGCCAGCAATCCCGAAACGGCCGCGGTTTGGACGAAGGCAAGCAAATTTCCGTAGACCATGGCTTCTCTGGGATCGTGACTGCCTTGAAGTGCAATTTCATAGATTCCAGGTAATTGCCATTGTCTAGCCAGCCAACCGCCCACTTCCGCGTGATCGGTGCCCAGTTCAGTCTTTTCGACTCCGATGAGATCCAGATGATCTCCCCGGGCGCTCGGGACGCTGGGGACACTTTCAGGAGCTGGCTTGAACACAGTCATAACCAAGGGGATCCCTATGTTTTAGGCGTACCTCTTGGCACTCGATTTGCTATATTGAGAGATCTGACGAGCGGACAAACCATGGCACTAGAAACGGAAGCTAAGGTACGCATCACCCAGGAGGACCTGGACTCTCTTCGAGCAGGTCTCAGGGAACTGGGAGCTTCCTGCCGGGCCGCCCGTCAAAAAGAGGATAACTGGCTGTTTGATTTTCCCGACAAGCAACTCCGAGAGGCCGGATGCGCCCTTCGTCTCCGCGTCTACGGAGAAGAAACGCTCCTCACCTTCAAGGGAAAAACCCAGATCGATCCTCGCTTCAAAAAAAGAGAAGAGCTGGAAACCCAGGTGGGTGATTCTGAGAAACTGAAGAAGATCCTTCAACATCTCGGACTGAGCATCTGTTCCCAGTACTCCAAGTACCGGGAGATCTACCAACTTCACGTCGATCAAGCGACGGTTGACGTCTGTCTGGACGAAACTCCGGCAGGTACCTTTGTGGAGATCGAAGGCCCCGCACCGGAGATTGTGAAACTGGCAGCTCAACTGGGATGGACACCGGACTCGTTTATCCAGGAGAACTACCTGACCTTGTACGAAGAAGCAGGCCTGTTGACCGAACCCAGGTAGCCGACTGACCCACGAACCGGAGCTACTCGCGGAGAGGCCACACACACATGACATTTGAAACCTGGAACGTGAACCCATGAAGGGCATGATTCTGGCAGCCGGACTGGGCACACGCCTCTATCCGCTTACGGCCTTCCGGGCCAAACCGGCAATCCCGTTTCTCAATCGTCCTCTGCTTCAGTATTCGCGGGACCTCTTGATTGAGGCCCACCTCACGGACATAGTCATCAACTCCCATCATCTTCCCAGTTCCGTCAGAGAGGCCCTGGAAAGTGAGGCGCGTCTGGATGGACATCGAGTCACCTTCTCTCACGAAGACACCATTCTGGGATCGGCAGGTGCCATTGGCAAGGTACGAGAGTTTCTGAAGGATGACACCTTTGTCGTCTGCAATGGAAAGGTCTATTGTGAGCAAGATCTGGAACCGGTCATCCGCTTCCACCGTGATCACAATAACCTGGTGACACTGGTGTTGGTGCGCCACTCCGCGGAAGACGCCTATGCTTCCGTAATGGTGGACGATCAAACCAATATCACGGGATTTCGACCGGAATGCCCGGGAAACTCCTTCGTGTTCACGGGAATCCACGTTTTGGATCCTCAGATTTTCGATTTCATTCCTGAAGGCCCCTCCAAGACCGTCGACGACATTTACCCCCGATTGATTCAGGAGGGGTGCCGCGTCCAGGCCTTTATTAGTGAGGCTTACTGGTGCGAGTGCAGCACCTCCAGGAACTACCTTTCGAACTCTCTGGAGGTGTTGCACAGAAAAAACCTGGATAATCTGATCGACAGTGAAACGCAATCCTCTTGTGACGGCGTTATTTCAGCCCCTTCCGTACACCTGGCCCCATCCTGTGTCTTGAAAAATACCATTCTCTGGGATGATGTGACGGTCGGTGAGGGCACCACTCTCAGTGACGTGATCATCACGGCAGGAGTCACTCTGAAGGCCCATTCCCATCTCAAGAATTCCATCGTCACTCCCCAATCCCGGAAGCTGGATCATCCCTCGATTGTGGGCCGACACGTTGAGGACTACTGCGTCTTCCCGTTATGAGCGATTCGACTCCGATCCTCCGACGAGTGCAGCAATTTCTACAACAGGAGTATTCCCGGGACTACACCTCTGCAAAGGTCACACCGCTGCCCGGAGATGCCTCGACTCGACAGTACTTTCGATACCAGGGATCTGAGCAGTCCTTCATTCTGGCCGTGTACCCGGATGGCTTCGATCGTGAGGATTTCTCCTACCACCAGATCTATGAACTTCTGAGGGGAATCGGACTTCCGGTGCCGAAGATCATTACTCTGGACCCGAAACGGGGTATCGTGCTCCAAGAAGATCTGGGAGATGAGCTCCTCCAGCACACCCTGGGGACCGCCCCGCCGACACAGCGGAAGCATCTTCTTTCGACTGCCATCGATCACATTGTCACGATACAACGCGATGGCCCCGAGGCATTGAGGCCCGAATACCAGGCTTCGGAATTGGTCTTTGACCAGGAAAAGCTGAACTGGGAACTTCTCTTTTTTCGACGTCACTACCTGGGTGATCACCGGCGGTTGAGCCCTATTGACGACCATCAACTCCGGGCAGAGTTCGACCAACTCAGCGCCGAACTGGCCGATTTGCCTCATTGCCTGTGCCACCGAGACTATCAGGTCCGAAATCTCATGGTGAAGGATGACATCCTCTACATCACAGATTTTCAAGATGCCCGCTGGGGGCCCTTTTCCTACGACCTGACTTCACTTTTGAAGGACTCCATCGAGTTGACCGAGGAAGAAGTGAGACACTACCAGGCCTATTATCTGGGTCAGGGGACCTTCCCTGATGGACCCCAGGAATTTCTTCGCCAGTTCCAGCTGATGTGCATTCAACGCCTGCTCAAGGCCCTGGGAACCTACGGATATCAGATCGCTGTCGCTGGCAAGGACATCTATGGACAGTACATTCCCGGCTCACTTGCTCGGGTGTTGGATGCCTTGCAATCGGTCCCAGAATTTCCTTATATACAGTCCGTCATCGAGAAGGAACTGGACCCGTAGGTCGTTTTATTGTTACTTGTTCTTTTCTTGTTTGGGGCAGTTGTGCATTTCCGTTAGTTTGTGTTGTTATGGAGAGGTACGATTCTCCGCAACAGAATGCGGAACGGAACTCAGCGTGAGCTGGCCTCGAGACACAAAAATCAGAGAACCCAATAACGAAAGTACAAAAAAACGAACGAACCATGCCCCAAGTCTACGTCGAAGAGATCGCCCAGCACGTCGGACAGGAGGTCACCCTGAAAGGGTGGCTCTACAACAAGACCGATAAAGGAAAACTGAGGTTTCTAATGATTCGAGACGGTACAGGGGTATTGCAAGCCGTCGTTTTCCAAAAAAATGTATCGCCGGAGATCTTCGAAGCCACCGATACGCTCACCCAGGAATCTTCCCTGGCGGTCACCGGAACCATCCGGCAGGATGACCGCGCCGCCGGAGGCTTTGAGATGGACGTGAACCATCTCGAAGTGGTGCAGGTTGCGGAGTCCTATCCCATTACTCCAAAAGAGCATGGCACCTCTTTTCTCATGGACAACCGGCATCTGTGGCTGCGTTCTTCCCGCCAGCATCAGATCATGCGGATTCGAAGCGAGATCGTAAAAGCCTGCCGAGATTTCCTGGACGATCGAGGGTTTATTCTGGCGGACACGCCCATCATTACACCCGCCGCCTGTGAGGGCACGACAACCCTGTTCGAGCTCGACTACTTTGAGGAAAAAGCTTATCTGACCCAGAGCGGGCAACTCTACAACGAGGCTGCCTGTATGGCGGTCGGGAAAACCTACTGCTTCGGACCCACTTTCCGGGCCGAGAAGTCCAAGACACGCCGCCACTTGATGGAATTCTGGATGATCGAGCCGGAGGTGGCCTTCGCCGAGCTGGACGACATCATGGAGCTGGCTGAGCAGTACCTTACCTACATAACCCAACGAGTCCTGGAAGAGAGAAAAGAAGAACTGAAAATTCTGGAACGCGACATCCGTTCCCTGGAGAAGGTGCAATTTCCCTTTCCCCGCATCAGCTACAGCGAGGCCTTCGATATTCTGGAAGAAGAAGGCTCGGAAACCCCGCGTGGCTCCGATTTCGGGGGCACCGATGAGACTTTAATTTCCAGGCGATTTGACCGGCCCGTGATCGTTCACCGCTTTCCAAAGGCCATTAAAGCCTTTTACATGGAGCCCGACCCCAACGACCCGGAACTGGCACTGTGCATGGACATCCTGGCACCAGAAGGCTACGGAGAAATCGTGGGGGGTAGCCAGCGAATCCACGACCACGACCTGCTGCTGGAGAGAATCCAGGAGCACAGCCTACCCATCGAGCCATTCCAGTGGTACCTGGACCTGCGCAAATACGGAAGCGTTCCTCACTCAGGATTTGGCATGGGCATCGAACGTGTGGTGGCCTGGCTCTGTGGTATTGAGCACGTACGCGAAACCATCGCCTTTCCTCGCATGCTTCACCGGATGTATCCGTGACCGGACCCAGCGCTGGTCTTCGACCAGCGCGTTCCAGGTTCCAGGTTCCACGTCTCCGGAGAGTGGGTGGACTGGTCAGCTGGTCAGGAGATCAGCCTCCTGGCTCCTATTTTCTGCTATCATCGTCCTCCCATGGAAACCCGTATTCTGAGTGGTCGCAAAGTGGCCGACGCCATGAAGGCAGAACTGGCCCAGGAGCTTCAGGAACTTGCCAAAAAGGATCTCATTCCCGGTCTGGCAACCATCCTGGTAGGGGAGGATCCGGCCTCTCAGATTTATGTCCGAAACAAGGCTCGCACTTGCGAAGCCCTGGACATGTACTCCGAATCGATCCAGCTTCCCACCGAAACCACAGCGGAGGGACTGCTGGAGATCATCCACCGCCTGAATCGGAACCCCGTGATCGATGGCATCCTGGTTCAGTCTCCCCTGCCCGAACACATCGATGAAGACCTCATCTTGCAATCGGTACTCCCCGAAAAAGACGTGGACGGCTTTCATCCCCAGAATGTGGGCAATCTCTGCTCAGGCAGGATCGGACTGGCACCCTGTACCCCCATGGGCATCATGGAGATGTTGAAACAAGAGGCCATTCCCATTGAAGGCGCCGAAGCTGTCGTGGTCGGACGCAGCAATCTGGTCGGGAAACCCCTGGCTCTTCTGCTACTTCACCAACATGCCACCGTGACCCTGTGCCATTCTCGAACCCGGGATTTGCCAGACGTGTGTCGGCGGGCGGACATCCTGGTTGCCGCTGTGGGAAGCCCGGCATTGCTGACCCGCGACTATTTCAAGGAGGGTGTCGTGATCATCGATGTGGGAATCAATCGAGTCGATGATCTGGAACAAATCACTCGTCTTCTGGGCGAAGATTCGGACAGGCTGCCCAAAATTCGGGAAAAAGGCTCCGCTCTGGTAGGCGATGTCCATCCGCGGGATCCGCTGGGAATTGCGGCTGCCGTGACACCGGTCCCCGGCGGCGTAGGACTTCTCACCATCGCCCATCTCATGAAAAACACCGTCCTGGCGTGTAAAATGCGGAGAGGATAAAGATAAAGTGAGGGGGCGCACGGCTGTGTGCCCTCTAATCAGTCAGCAAGCTCTTGCAGCAGCCGCGCTGAGAGCGGCCTGGTCAAAGGTCAATTGGTCAGCGTTATCGGAGATTTGTCATGAGAAAAAAGATTGCTCACACATTCATCCTCACCAGCTTTGCCCTCCTCAGCATTTCGGCTCTGAGTATCACTCAGACCGATAAAATCAAGGTGGGCAAGGCTCCTCACTATGCGGCCATCAGTCCGGATGGCAGCTCACTATTCGTGACCAACTTCTTTTCCGATGAAGTTTCGGTGATCGATGTCAGGACTCGCCAGAAAAAGAAGTCTTTTTACGCCGGAGTTCAACCTCTGGGAATTGCCCTCACACCTGCCGGTGACCGAATTCTGGTTACCAACATGAAAAACGGAATCGTCAAAGTGATCGATGCTCGCAGCCACGAAATCCTGGACGATATCAAGGTGGGAGATTTACCCAGCAATATTGTTATTTCTCCCAATGGCTCTGAAGCCTTTGTCACCAACTACGGAAGAGGTGCCATTGGAAGGATCGATTTCATTGACATCACCCGTCAACGGGACGTGGGGGATCTAACCGTCGGGGTGCGCCCCATGGCCGCAGTAGTCTCTCCTCAGGGTGACCGCCTTTTCGTGGTGTGTGGTGGATCCAATGAGCTCTATGTCATCGATACGGCAGCCCGAAGAGTGATCACTCAATTACCGACAGGCCTGGCCCCGGACGGCATCGCTCTCTCCCCCGATGGAAATACTCTCTACATCTCCAACAGTGGATCCAATGATATCTCAGTGGTGGATCTGATCGATCTCAAAGAAACTCGACGTGTCAAGGTGGGGTCCAAACCGTTTTCCATTGCGGTTAGTTCCAACGGCACCATCTTCGTGGTCGAGACCGGGAACAACACCCTCTCGATCTTTTCCCCCGATTGGGAAAAGCTCACCAGCGTCAAGGTGGGTAAACACCCGATCGACATCCAACTCTCCGCCGATGGAAGCTGGGCCTATGTCACGGCTGAGTTGGATAACCGCGTCTTCGTTTATCAGATAACAGGCAACTAGCTCACC
>JAZFRU010000147.1:0-3394 GCA_036445815.1 Acidobacteriota bacterium
CCTCAGTGTGTTCATTCTCAGGGCACCCTTTACACAGGACATTCTGAGTTCATGTCTCCAGAGCCCTGTAGGGGCGGCATAGTCGTCCAGGTCAGTAATAAGAGGAGCCCTGTAAGGGCGATGTGGACCCTGACGGTTTCTTTACATCGCCCTTACAGGGCTCCCTCGCTAAAAATACGCTCAACCCAGGGCTTACGCCCTGGGCTATTTCACATCACCCCTTCGGGGTTCTGGACCCCATCCCACTTCCTTCCAGGCCAGTTCTCCTTCTTTTCGTGCAACGTGGAACCTGGAACCTGGACCGCGGCCGCGTGGAGCGAGGCCGCCCCCCCTCACAGCATCGATCGGAGGACATAATTCAAGATACCGCCATGCTGATAATAGATGACCTCATTGGGCGTATCGATCCGACAAAGAACCGAAAAGCTTTTCACGCTTCCATCACTTGAAATCGCTTCAAGGGTGAGTTCTTGCCCTGGCTTCAGGTCGTCACTCAGCCCCAGCAAGTCGTAGGTCTCCATTCCGTTCAGCTCCAGAGTCGTGGTATTTTCGCCCGGCAGAAACTGAAGCGGCACCATCCCCATTCCAATCAGATTGCTTCGATGGATGCGCTCGTAACTCTCTGCCAGGACCGCCTTGATACCCAACAGGCGTGCCCCTTTGGCCGCCCAGTCCCGAGAGGAGCCCGAACCATATTCTTTACCGGCGATCACCAGTAACGGAGTGCCCTCTTCCTGATATTTCACGGCCGCATCGTAGATCGGCAGCGGCTCCTCCGAAGAGGGATGCAGTGTGTACCCTCCCACAGTCCCCGGGACCAGAAGATTGCGCAGGCGAATATTCCCGAAGGTTCCGCGCATCATGACCTCGTGATTGCCACGCCGGGAGCCAAAGGAGTTGAAATCCTTCGGGTCAACCCCGTGGGCCATCAGGTAAGCTCCGGCAGGTTCCTCTTCAGGTATCGCCCCGGCCGGTGAGATGTGGTCGGTGGTGACGGAATCCCCCAGCAGGGCCAGGACCCGCATCCCCGAGATATTCGTCACCGGATCCGGCTCCCTTCCCATTCCCTGAAAAAAAGAAGGTTGCTTGATATAGGTGGAGCGCTCGTCCCAGGAAAACCGGTCTCCCGACGGAATGGGCAAGGCCTGCCAGGTCTCATCCCCACTGAACACGTCCGCGTATTTTTGGGCATACATCTCGCGGGTCAGCGCCGTCCGAATGGTTTCCTGGACCTCCTCCTGGGAGGGCCAGATATCCTTTAGGTAAACGTCCTCACCCTGGCTATCCTGCCCCAGAGGTTCACGATTCAGATCCAGATCCATCCTTCCGGCCAGTGCATAGGCCACCACCAGAGGAGGGGAAGCCAGATAGTTGGCCTGCACATGGGGACTGATCCTTCCTTCGAAGTTTCGATTCCCCGAAAGCACCGCACACACCACCAGTCCGTGATCTTCGACGGCTTCCTGGATGGACGCCGGAAGAGGTCCACTGTTCCCAATGCAGGTGGTGCAGCCGTATCCCACCAGATTGAAGCCCAGCTGATTGAGAGAGGAAAGCAATCCTCCAGCCTCCAGGTACTCGGTCACCACCTTGGATCCCGGAGCCAGACTGGTCTTGACCCAGGGTCGACTGCGGAGTCCTCGTTCCACTGCTTTTTTGGCCAGCAGACCAGCCCCGATCATGACCGCAGGGTTCGATGTATTGGTACAACTGGTGATCGCAGCAATGACAACCGCACCGTGGTCCAGCTCAACTTCAACGGACTCGCCGTTATGACCGGGCAAAGTCGTCTTCACCGCCGAAGCCTCCTGAGTCAGGGTGCCCAGGACTTCCTGGAAGGCCTCCTTGGAGTCGGCCAGAGGGATCCGATCCTGAGGCCGCTTGGGTCCGGCCAGACAGGGCTCGACCGTTCCCAGGTCCAACTCTGAAGTGTCGCTGTAACTTGCTGGAGGGCTGTCGGGTGTGTGAAAAAGACCCTGGGCCTTCGCATAGGCCTCCACCAGCGCCACCTGCTGAGGATCCCTGGCGGTGAACCGCAGGTACTGGAGGGTTTCTTCGTCAATGGGAAAGACGGCACAGGTTGAACCGTACTCCGGAGACATATTGCTCAGTGTGGCCCGATCTGCCAGAGAGAGGTTGGCGAGACCTGGGCCGTGGAACTCCACGAATTTTCCTACCACCCCTTTTTGTCGCAGCATTTCAGTGAGGGTGAGTACCAGGTCGGTGGAGGTGGCCCCCTTGGGCAGTGCTCCCACCAGCTTGACTCCCAGGACCTGAGGAATCAGAAAGCTGACGGGTTGGCCCAACATCGCCGCTTCCGCCTCAATTCCACCCACTCCCCAGCCCAGCACCCCCAGTCCATTGACCATGGTGGTATGGCTGTCGGTTCCAACCAGGGTATCGGGATAAGCGACCAGGCGCCCCTCCTGCTCGGACCGGAACACCACCCGGGCCAGGTACTCGAGATTCACCTGGTGGACAATGCCTGTGGCGGGCGGCACCACCCGCAAATCGTCAAACGCCGATTGCCCCCAACGCAGGAAGGCATACCTTTCCAGGTTGCGGTCGAACTCTTTCCCGAGGTTGAGCTGGAAGGCATCTGTCGTTCCGAAGGAATCGACCTGAACCGAGTGATCAATGACCAGCTCCGAGGGGACCTGGGGGTTGATTTTTGATGGATCTCCCCCCATATCGGCCATGGCATCCCGCATCACGGCCAGGTCCACCACCGCCGGCACTCCGGTGAAATCCTGAAGAAGAACCCTCGCCGGGGTGAAAGAGATCTCCTGATAGGGAGTGCGAGCGGGGTCCCAATCGATCATCGCCTGAATGTCTTCAGCCTTCACCGCCTCTCCATCCTCGTGACGGAGCAAATTCTCCAACAAGATTTTCAAAGAGAAGGGCAAATGGTCCAGGTTTCCGAGTTGTCCCTCCCTGGAGGTCAGGCTGAAATACTCCAGTTCCTCTCCGTTGACCTTCAAAGTGGAGCGAACCCCAAAACTGTCTATACTTCGGATCATGCGTTAACTCTACTTTCGATAGATGTGAGTGGCCTGTCCCAGAAAAGCCTCCGCCGCCTCGCCCAAGGTTTCCGACAGGGTGGGATGGGCATGAATCGTCGAGGCCAGATCCTCGGCCACGGCGGCCATCTCAACGGCCAACACGGCTTCCGCAATCAGCTCCCCGGCGTGAGGTCCCACTATTCCGACTCCCAGCAGACGTCCCGTCTCGGGGTCGAAAAGGGCCTTGGTCAATCCATCTCCCCGCCCTAACGTCAGGGCCCTTCCGGAAGCGGCCCAGGGAAACCGAGAAACCTTGAAGGCCCGGCCCTGGCTTTTGGCTTCCCCTTCGGTGAGACCACACCAGGCCACCTCGGGATCGGTAAAGACAACGG